>DATNHH010000276.1:0-3158 GCA_035605055.1 Nitrososphaerales archaeon | reverse complement strand
AGGTTATAGTTGGCAGTGGTCGTTTCGTAGATACCTTTGGGTGAACCCAAGTTTAGGAAGTTGAAAAGGGGTGTATTGGTAGCAACAACGTTTAGCGAGGAGTAGAAGGCCATTAGAACAATTATGGGAAACACAAGGATCGCGACAATTATTGCCAATTTAGCATTGCGAGCTCGCCCGCGCGAATTATTCTTCGCGCCGCTTGACTCGGATTTCCTCCCTTCAGCAGGATTCAAAGACAGTAAGACATCGACAGACGATGCCATAAGACTTTCCAGAAGAATTTCAACCGGCTTTACACTGCCGAGCTCTGAAGGTGAGCTCTTGCTAGTTTCAGCGACAAAATGAGGTCGTCCTCATTCATCTCAACCAATCCTCCACATCCAATCTTGAGCTCCGCCGTTATTGACCTGCTGATCGATTTCATACCGCTTCCGAACATATCCTGCATAGCTGAGACGAAATCGTCAAGCCGTATCGGTATTTCCTCTTTCGGAAGATTGTTTGTGTTCTCTAATCTAAAATAAACTACCTGGGCCACTCCTTCACCATATCTTTTGAGTCCACTATCTATGCAGCGAAGAAGTAAGGAGTTTGGATCGTCCCTCCGCAGATCAGCGTGGGCGGACAACCTAGCCATATCAGTCAATTACAACCCGGGCTTTTTACCGAATGATATTTACAAAAAAAAGTCAAAATTTTTCGTTCCGAGCATTTTCTAAACAAAATTGGGGGATGGGCAGGTTGATCGCACAACATGCCCTAATATCAGAGTTTCGATTTAAGTTCTAGTGCGAAACCGGTCCCGGTCCGATAGCATCCAGGAGAGGGTGATGGCCAGCCGGTAAATGCCCGAAGTGCGCGGCTACGGCTATTGCGGATACTACGGAGAGTGCGACTAGTCCTGCTTTGATTTTGTCATCGATGGACATGGCCTACGTGGTTTGGGCACTTTTAGAAAAATTTTTCGGTTTTAGCTTCAAAACTGCTAATATTCAGTTATTTGCAATAAAATGATTGTCCTTGACGAGCAAGAGTCGGCCAAAAAAGAAATGTTCGAAGGTTGGTCAATTTCTGAGCGAATCGAAAGAAGATTGATGAGGAATACAGGAATCTAGGCCAACTGGAGGAAATTTTTCGGTTAAATTCGGTTATAATAAATAGATTAGGTGAGAGTACCCAGTTGTACATAGAGACCTCGATCTTTTCGACAGTGTGAGCAGTAAATAGATGAGGATTCCAGCTGATAACGTCGCCGAATTTCTAACGAGACTTTCTCCATTTGTTGATGGGGATGGTGCCAGAAACCTCAACAAGATATCAGAGGAGCTAGCAATCCCGTACCAGACCCTTCGCTTTCGTATGCAACGGCTAAGAGAACAAGGAATTTCGATAACGCCAGTGGTCGATCCTGGCAAATTCGGCCTTTCGAGGTTTCGAGTTGGTTTTGATGTTTCTTTAGATCTCACAGACTTTGCGACTTTCTTTGGTGGGTTGCACCAGAATGCCGGACTGCACTTCTACGCCCGTTCTCTCTCCTCCCACTCGTTTGACTGCGAATTCATGATCCCTGCTGATAGATCCGGAGAGCTATCCAAGCTTTTGAAAGCCCTTGAAGAAATGGATTTCATCGAAAACGTTCGTGTGCGCAAGCTTCGGTGGAAAGAGATACTTGGTATGAAAACAAAGTACTATGACTATGTGAATAGGGTCTGGGATATTGACTTCTCTCGGTTGACAGGCAACCCTTCGGAACACGGAATTGCTCCACAGACTAATTCAAGGCCCGCTCTGGAACGCAAGAAATTTGACCATGTTGATTTGCAGATTGTCAAATCGCTTCAGATCGATTCGTGGACAAAATCGGTGGATATCGCAAAGAAACTCAACCTAACTGACAGTGACATCTCCTACCACATGAGAAATCACGTTTTTGGATCGAAAATGATCCCGGGTTTCAAGTTTATGTGGTATGGTAGCACCGAATCCTGGGCCAAACACTCGATTATTCCGATCATGTATTATTTCAGCTCTCTCTCAGATGATCTTGTTCGCCGAGCGATGTCGATTTTCACTGCGTGTCCCTTCACCTGGAATCATATGCTGAGCGAAAGTGGAGAGTACATCGCAGAACTGATAATTCCTGTATCGCAGATGCCAGACACGGTCCACTACCTAGCTAACGGCTTGCGACCTCTCAACCTGAAACCGAGCGAAATGAGCTATCCAGATTGGTCTTGCTCACAGAATTATACGATCCCATATCTTATGCACAGCGATGAGGCGGGTTGGGAGTTTGACGCAGAAAGAAGTCTTGGATGTGTCATCCAGATGATAAAGCAGAAAGCGGGCTCCTAGCTTCGACTGCTCTAGGCAAAAGTAAATAGCACGAATGTTTTCTTTAGTCGAGACGATCCAGATATGGACAAGCCACCAGAGGATCTATTAAAAATACTTGGACCGAACGAACAGGTCGAACTCTATATTCAGCAGAAAATCTACCATCCGAGAATAAATATCGAGTCAGTAATAATTACAAACGAGCGTATAATTTTTCGCCACCCGCATGATCTGAATCTCAAGAAAGACTACACCGATTACAATTTTCAGGACATTTCCAACGTGATACTGGACAAGGGGATTCTTCGATCCACTGTGAAATTCACTTTGCGATTCGGTGGAGACCCGCTTGATTTCAAGGATCTTCCAAATTCAGACGCTGAAAAAGCGTACGGGATTATCAGGGAGAATCTAGTGCGATACCAGTCTCCCTTTACTGCGGGTGCAGCTGGAGTTCCGCCGATGCAGCAACAGCCCCAAAGAGCAATGGCCTGTCCAAAGTGTGGAGCGCCGTTGGCACAAGGTCAGCGTTTCTGCGGCAGCTGTGGTGCGGCAGTCTAGCGTTATGTACACTCCTCGCTGGTTCAAGGAAGATAGACTTCCTGTACTTCACGAGGCCATAGAGAGAATCGCATTTGGGACTCTTGTCACAAACACTCCCAAGGGCTTGATGGCTAGCCACATTCCGATGTTCGTCGAAAAGTCAAAGGGAGCTTACGGCACTCTATACGGACACATAGCACGCGGAAATTCGCAGTGGAGAGATTCTTCTCCAGAGATTGAATCCCTTGCAATGTTCGTGGGGCCTGACGCTTACA
>DATNHH010000275.1:0-3284 GCA_035605055.1 Nitrososphaerales archaeon | reverse complement strand
TATTCAAGAGTTCTTGCAGCTGGTTTGCCGTGATGAGTGGATTCATATTTAAAAAATAGTTGATTAGTTGGGATTGGAAATTATAGTATTGATTGGCTGAACTGTATTAGCTCAAACTTGATCTGACACAAACTGTCAATTTGCTACAATCTCTTTTGCTGTCTCACCTTCATGCAATTTGAAGTTGAGCTGCTTCTTTCGCACCCAGCGGCCCGTCAGCAGAATCGCCATGAAGAACCGCTCCTCGGCCATTGTGGACCCTGACGATTTTATGAAAATGGCGGCGGCGTGGCCTGCTGCAATGTCCGCTCCTGAAAATTTCGAGGGATCACAATCGACCGCAAGCAGCTATTCGCGAAATATACAGAATCCTGGACAAACTCGTTTAAGGAGTCAGTATGTCCAACGTTAATTAGGCGACAGGTTCATGCAAGCTAATCTCAAGCTGATCCAACTTCCGTCTGAATCCTTCTTCCGTGTTCAGAGTGTGACGCCAAGTTCCAGCAAGCCGACGATAAGAAATCACCCCACCGTCCTCAAGGCAAACAACCCAGATAGTGTCAATGGCTCTTGGCGACTGAAACTGCTGAACACCTGCAATGTCCCCAAGCAAATCGACAATGCTATATGCTGGCGATACACTACGCAGCACAAACCTGCCGGGACAATCCGGAATCGGCGTCCACTTACCCAACCTCTTAACGTTGTCGAAAGTCATCACGCGAAGTAGCCTACCCACGAACAAATTTTATAGTTCAGCTATCCATAGCAGGTTCTTGCTGATTTAGTTAAGCAGCTTGTGGCCGAAAAATACTGCATGTGCTTGTCCCATGGGCATACAGTTTCCCGTTAGAGTCTTTGATGGAACCTTCTGATACTCCGAGGCTCTTTGAGATGTGAATTACACGCCCCTCAGCATAAAGATCAACATCGAGTGGAATAGGACGGAGCATCTTTATGTTGAGATCAACTGTGCTATAACCAATGCCCGCATCAAGCATAGTGTGAATGGCACAGCCTGTAACTGAATCAAGCACTGTAGCTGCGAAACCACCATGAACACCACCAAGGGGGTTAAGATGTCGATTGTCTGCCTTTACAATAAACTTTATGGTGCCCTTTGTAATCTCGGAGAGTCTCATGGGAAACGTATCCGCTATTGACGGATGAGATAGCTTTCCTTCTGACATGGCCTGAAGCAGATCAAGACCTGTCATTTCAAGAGGATTCAATGTGTACCTCCTTTGCAACGTAACGTAAAAGTAAGGGCTGTGAACTTCCGCTATTCGGAAAGCATTCTACAATATTGAGCTGCTGCTTTCGACTGCGGTGTCTCAATCTTAATTACATATGTAATCTGACCATCATCAAATTATGTTAGTGTTGCATGGCGTAATAGAAACTTGAGGGATAGAAAACACAGTTTGTTATCCAATCAGGAATTGTTTTACTGGAATTTTGCGATTGACTGTGACCACAAATCAAGTAGATACTCTTGTTAAGTGCAATTGAATTTCCTATCCTTATGGAAATACCTCTATCCCTAGGAGAAGTTAATGACTATTCAACTTGATTTTTCAACTCTTAATTTACAGGATACACTTGATTTGGCAGTGCTGATCGAAAAGGAAGCGGAAGACCGCTACCTTTTATTTGCAGACCAACTCGGGCACCGGTATCCCGGTGATGCGGCGAATTTCTTTACCATGATGGCTCGAAACGAGCAGCGTCACGGAATTGAAATTGCAGAACGAAGACGTTTGCTTTTTGGCGATACTCCTTCACGCGTCACGACGAATATGAT
The DNA here is from genome assembly GCA_035605055.1 of Nitrososphaerales archaeon. GTDB lineage: Archaea > Thermoproteota > Nitrososphaeria > Nitrososphaerales > CADDZS01 > DATLTL01. The sequence continues at coordinate 1,480 of DATNHH010000275.1, read as the reverse complement.
TGAGAACGATATCGAAGCCCCGGATACTGGAAAAGCAATACGTTACATGTCCCCACGGCACGCCTTGGAAGTCGCAATGGAGTCTGAAATTAAAGCTTACGAGTTTTATGACAGCATCTTGCAGGTCATTCAGGATGCCACAGTTCGAAAACTGATCAAGAGCCTTAGAGACGAAGAAGCAGAGCATCAGATACTCTTGAATGAGCAGAGGGCGAAGTATCACGATACGTTGGAATCAGATTTTGACCCGGAGATCGATGAACTCCTCTTTCATCGTATACGAGAAAGTTGAGGTATTTCTGCAACTCAGATGGTGGACAACCTTGTGAGGTGATCTGCCGTTCTATTCTGAGTCGATCTCAATCCCAATCTTGGAGATGTCCGAAATCCTTTGTACAAATCGGTCTGAGTAGAAGGTGAAGTACCCCGATACAATGGAACCTGGTTTCGACTCCGAAGACGAAGAAATGCCTTCGTTGTAAAGACACTAAGATAGAAGCTCAAGCAATCTCGATGTCGTAAAATGCCGCTCGAGGCACATTCCAGCTATTCACCAAGTTCCGGAGCAGTCAAAATTGTAGCTGGTGACTTTCTCGGCGCCAGCGTCAAGGCTCGCCTTTCCACTCAATCAATCCAAGCAGCACTGCAATCCACCCGAAAAAAACTCAAGGCTCTGATACGGATGTTCCTGCGAATTTATAAACGGAGTGGCGGCAAGCAACACTGTCTTCCAGACTGCGCAGACCAACCAACCTCGCCAGTTCAGCGGCGGTCTATAGCCCAAATCAACTTTCGCTCCGAACCAGAACCGAGGCATATCGTCCATGGTGCTCAAAGTTGCGAGCTAACAGTTATTAGCCAGACCCACAGGTCTGTACTATTAAAATAGTGTGGTATGCAAATTTTCGATAGTCGCTTGATTCATTTATGACCCTGTGGGTTTCCTGTCAGTATATGCGTTAATAGTACGGACGGGGCGCGAATAGCAACTCTTAGCACCGAAAACCGGTTGTTCGGAATGCATTGGCTAGGTGACTTCTCAGGTTCTCAGGGTCGAAAGCGCCAATTCATGAGGTGCAGGTATCGGGTAGCGCAATTTCCAATTGCCTGGAGATGAGATGAGAAAAGTGAATGCAGCAAACTGACAATTTGTGTCCGATCAAGTCTGAGCTACTACAACTAATCATCACTCTACCCCATGCTTCACCAAGAAAGTTGCCAACGGTTTATCGAGATTGGTAATATGTAAAAGGAACCAATCTTTTAATTCCTGCAACACAACCCATTCCCCGCCTTCCAAAAATTTCTTCTTTAGACGCACCACATCATTTAGCAAGCTCTGATGTTCCTCCTTATGTTCAAAACTACCGGGATATTCATATTTGTCCATCAGACCGTCTTCGGTATCAAAATGAGATCTGGCAAACGAAATAACCTCATCCAATAGGGGCGCAATTACGTTTTCCTCAGCATTGTTATT
>DATNHH010000274.1:0-8085 GCA_035605055.1 Nitrososphaerales archaeon | reverse complement strand
AGCGGGCCTCTGGGGATTCGGACCCCAGATCGTAGACCATTTGGTTTGAGATTATCATGATCTTTCATTGGTCCGAGACAATTCGTACCACAGAGGTATCTGAGACGATTCTATCCATCGTCTTAAGATTATTACTACCACCGGAAGTAATATCCCCTTTTTCTAAGCTCAAACTCAAGCTCCTGTTTCCTTGCCCTAATTATCCTTGCCAGATCCAGAACGTCTGCATCGATCCATCCCTTGAGCTCCGCCGGAGTGTTCTGCTTTCTATAGCAACGATCGGATTCGGAACTATTGACGAATCTGTCAAGCTTTTCATTTGCATCGCCTTGCAGTTTCGTAGTCGTATATACCTTCAGAGAGTCGCGAATTACATTTGTCAGGTTGCTGCCCTCCATCTTGGCGACCAAAACCGCCGCATCCAAAACAGCCTTGTCCTCCTCCCTGAAATTAAGCGGATGGACCCACCTTGGTTTTAGAGCCAGCCTAATAACTACCCCTTCTCGTCAGCAATGTTGTACTGCATGGACGTACTACAAAATTTCATTCAAAGTCTTCCTCTTCCTCTTCTATCATCGAAAGTAACTTCACATATTTTGGTATCCAGTTCCCACCTTCCTTCATTGCCCTGCCTATTCCAGCTTGAGTGGCTTTCCAGATTCCAAAGTACTCTACACCTGCGGGATGGATTTGTCCCTTCTCGACGAGATTTTTTCTTGAGAATTTGATTATCGTATCAACAACCTTCCTTCTAGATTCTGGATAGACCGCGCCTAGATCAGTCGTTGTGAGCTCTTTGAACCACTTACTTTCAACCTCCTTCAATACTAAATCAGTTCGTACTCCTAGGATCGGAGATTTCGTGAGAACATTAAGTATAGGAATCTCGCAACTGCTATGCGTGGGTGCCCTTGTGGTAGTCGAAATGAATCTCTTCTTTCGAGCTTTCATTGAATAGATTTCGCCTTGAGGTTTGTTGATCTTTGTCTAGTTTTTCTCGCAACCTCTCCTTCCGCTAGTATTGTTGGAGCTTTCAAAATAGTTTCGAGACGCGAGAAGAAAAAGAGCCCGATAATAGCGGTTGTCGTCTGCAAGATCAGAGGACCGTATGCAAAAGGAGCTACTACGATTCTGGCGAAAAAAGGGCTGATAGTTAGTGATAAGAGACAAATTCCTGCTGAGATAGAAGATTTTTCTAGAACAACCTGAATGGTACTATAGGAATGGTTCGAGGAGGGATAGGTTGGAAGATTGCAAGTAGGGAGTCCAGTGAATAGGCCCGATCAAACTATCGGGATTGAAACCGTAGAAGATCTAACGCGACTCTTCGATAAATCGAAGTATGTCGCTGATCCCCAGATTACAATGGCCGTTTTTCTCTCCTTGAAGCTGCGCAAGCCGCTGTTGATCGAGGGAGACCCGGGATGTGGAAAGACCGAGATTGCCAAAGTTCTCAGTGAGGGGCTGGGTACCAGACTCATTCGTTTGCAGTGCTACGAAGGTCTGGATGTGAATTCAACGATCTATGAATGGGATTATTTGAGACAGCTCCTGCACATAAGGATCGAAGAGCAGAAGACATCTCCCGATAAATTAGAGGAAGAGATCTTCGGCGAAAGATTTCTATTGAAGCGCCCTCTTCTTGACGCCGTACTCGACAATAGTAGTCTTCCGCCGGTATTACTCATCGACGAAATAGATAGGGCAGACGAAGAATTCGAGGGTTTTCTGCTCGAGCTCCTTGCTGAGTTTCAAGTCACCGTTCCAGAGCTTGGGACATTTAAGGCAAAACACCGTCCAATAATTATCATCACATCTAACCACACTCGTGAGCTCGGCGACGGCCTGAGACGCCGTTGTCTCTACCTGTACCTCTCGTATCCAACTTTCGAGAAGGAACTGACAATAGTGAAATTGAAAGTTCCCGGAATTGAAGAGAAACTGGCAAAGGATGTCGTTGCGGCTGTGGAAAAAATACGCTCCTCCGAAGATGTGATTCGTAAGCCCGGAACTTCCGAGACTCTGGATTGGGCATCCGCTTTGCAAGTCCTGGGAGAGACTCGACTTACTCCCGTAGTGGCGAGACAAACTCTCAGCTGCATCTTGAAAAATTCGGATGAACTCTCTCGTTTCGACGAGGAAAGACTGAGAAACGTTCTTTCAGAGTTTCCGAAATGACCGCTGATCTTTCCCATGGGGATAATTCAAGGATCGAACGAGAAGAGCCTTTTCTGAATCGCCTCGTTCGATTCAGCCAGCTTCTTCGCATGGAATCGTTCGAAGTGACTCCATCTGAGACTCTAGATATGGCTGAAGCGATCCCAGTAACAGACCTTTCCAAGCTAGAAGACTTTCGCACCGTACTCCGAACAGCCCTTGTGAAGAGGTCTGAAGATTATGATCGATTCGAGACTCTTTTCAAAATGTTCTGGCTTGGTCCAAGAGTCGGTAGAGCTAATCCTCTGGGTAGGGTAAGTCTGCCGCGAGAAAAAATTGACAGGTCTCTAAAATCTCCGAATTCAAACCAGATAGGCAGAGGAAGAGTTACTGCCGGAAGTATGTTCCAGTCAGCAGCTCCAGGCGCTGACCTGGATAACAGAATACTTGGAGTCTACAGCCCACTTGAAACGCAGAGCCGCAAAAGTTTTGCCGAACTGAACGAGGTGAAGGATAGACTCCGTCTAAAACGGGGATTGAGAAGTTTTGCAAGAGTAACCGCTACTTTGCCGGGGCGACGCTATGGAATGTACGGTGGTAAACAGCTTGATTTCCGACGGACGCTCAGGACTAGCTTGAAAACCGGCGGCCGCGAAGTCGAAATCGAGCTGAGATCTAAAAAGATCTCAAAGTCTAGAATCGTCGTCCTTTGTGACATTAGTGGCTCAATGGATATTTACAGCAACAGCATTCTCAAGATCGTCTACCATTTGAGCAACACGATACGCGGGTCAACCATTTTTGGATTCAGCACCAAACTAGTCCCTCTAAACAGATATCTGCAGGGAAAATCTCTGAGGGAATCTTCGGATCTCATTTCAAGGAATGTCGATAGCTGGAGTAGCGGGACGCGAATCGGATCAGCTTTCAAGGAACTCCTGTCGACATATTCAGGAGTCCTTCGATCTTCCACGGTCTTCGTCGTAATAAGCGACGGTTGGGAACTGGGCGATCTAGAAACCTTCAGGACGGGACTGCGAGGAATTGGTCGTCAAGTAAAGAAGGTCGTCTGGCTGAACCCCCAGGCTGATAGCCCTGATTACCGGCCTCTGGCTGAGGGTATGAAAATTGCCCTACCACTTGTTGACGTCTTCGCGGGCCTGGACATATTCTATAGCAGAAACAAGTTCAGGAGCGTTTTCGGACCTACCGCCCGGGTTAGATGGAACTAGTAACTCGATCACCGCGAGGCTGTCAATCGACAACTGATTTATACTTCAACGAGCCAAAATTCTGGAAGATTTCCGATGATGCATGACATCTTGCTGAGGCAGCTCAAACTTGGTTCTGAAGACGTTCCATTTGTGGTTGTCGGCGTCCTGAGGACAAACGGCCCCACCGCAATCAAAGCAGGGAATAAGGCAATCATCCTTCCAAACGGCACTATCGAGGGATGGGTTGGAGGTCACTGTACTGAAAATGAAATCGTGACAAACGCCTTAGAATGTCTCAAAGAAGGCACGTCACGAACTTTGGATTTGACTACGTGCCAAGGAGGCACCATGGCTGTTTATCTGGAGCCTTATCTTCCCAAGAGAAAGCTATTGATTTTTGGGCACGTTCCGATCGCAACCGCTCTTTCTGGTCTTGCAAAATCCCTCAACTTTAGCGTGACATTAATAGACAAGACAGCCTCAAAAGAAAGATTTCCCGATGCGGATGTTATTCTAAAATCGATTGAAGATATGGGGCAGAAGACCAATTCCAGAAACACATTCGCCGTCATTGCAATGATGGGAGAAAGAGATCAGGAATATGCCGAAAAACTTGCGAAACTGGGTGTTCATTACATTGGAATCGTTGCGGGAAAGAAAAGGGCTACCGAAGTTCTCACCTATCTCAGGTCTTCCGGGCTATCCGAGGAAGCCCTGTCTCGAATCAAGGCCCCTGCGGGGATCTACATCAGATCAATAACTGCTGAGGAAATAGCCCTAAGCATAATGGCTGAGATCGTCGAAATTTCAAGAACGATGAATCCAAGCTCGATTCAAGATGCCTCCCAAAGTTCCGTTGCAACAAGTCCAGAAACCCGGCGTGCTGTGTTCGTCGATCCGGTCTGTGGAATGACCGTGGATGATTCATCTGAATTTTTTTCCTCTATTAGTGGCCAGAAAGTGTATTTTTGCAGTGAAAGCTGCAAGACTAACTTCGAAAGTAACCCGGGGAATTATATTCTTCAGCAGAATAACAGCTGAATAATCTAGAGGAAATTGGCGTTCTCCGCACTTTATGCCGGGTACAGATCCATATTATAGTACCATAGACAAAGAGGCTTCGCTCACAACCGCCTTAAGTTTAAACGCCTTAAAATGCATGCGATTGATGGAGATAGAGTTTCCCGACGAGCGAATAGATCAAGCAATGATCATCTTCGATTCTCTGGGGAACGTTGCAAAAATAGGTTTCAAGTCAGCCCTGGCAAATTGCGGTTGTTACATCTGTCGGGAGATTCTGGGAAGAATAAAGTACGGAGACCTCCAATAACGACCACAAGATGCAGTCCTCTACATCACTAAGGATTGAACACTCTCCTTGTCGCCGCAGAAATGAATTTACAATTTTAAAGTAGAGCTGTTTTTCGAGGCAGAACGCTGACTCATTCTTCGATAAAAAGTATCTATTTCCGCTTTATTAACAAGAAATGATGGGCAACAATAACAGTAGTTTTAGCTATTTTGCAAAAGAGTACAACTAGTTAGTCAACTAGCGAAAAACAACAAATTATTCGACTTCCATCAATGGAGATATCTTGTTATCAACTCGGATGTTAAGAGAAAATATCTGAATCTATTATTTTGCACCCGAGAATACCTAGTCGAGTAATCTTTTACATTCTCATAATCGCAGCTTTACTGGTAGCTTACTATTTCTCACTAGGCCTTGCGATTCTATTGATTGTTGCGATTATCGTTTACTACACCTGGAAGGCTCGAGTCGCGAGAAGAGTAGCTCGTTCATAACGAAACAGATTCTGAACCCGAAACCTGAAACAATTCGAGCCTCTGAAAATCATCTAAAAGCTCCTACCCTGAAAACTCTCCGGAATGCAAATGCCATCAGTCTAGTATATATTGAATAAAAAAGCAAAAAAACCAAAGTGAACTTTTTCCTTTGTCAGGTTCCCGCTTTGATTCCCTCAACACCTTCATCAAGCGAAGGCGTCGCTGGATCATTCTAGCTTGGGTCATCGCCCTAGGAATCTCCCTAGTATTCATCCCAGCCTTTTTCTCGTCAGTATCCTACAATGTCACTGGCGGCGGAGGAGGTCCGACCAATTCTGAATCGGTGAAAGCCGCAAACATTCTCAGCACAGAATTCCCCGGCTCGAACAACGGCAGTTCTACAAGTATTCTGGTCGTCTTTCAGGGAAGCAATGTCTATTCCAATCCTGTAAAGAACAGTGTTCTGGCGCTCAACGCCAGCGTGGCCGGCGACAGCAAGATTGGCAACTTTACGGGAATGCAGAGCGTCTATTCTACCGAATACGGATTGCTGAATTCGTCCCTGCCAACCCTTCTGCCCCAAGTCGCCAATGCCGAAGCAAAGATTGCCAGTCTGTACAAGGGATTGAATTCGACCTCGCTTTGGCACCTAGCTTCTTCTCTTGTCGCAAACGCAACCCAAGCGGCGTTCTCGAATTCACCATTATTCAAAGTAAATGGAACCGCTCTAGGTGGGGTCTTGTCGAGCCTTTCGTCTAACTCTACGACGACTGAAATTCACAGTTCAATCAACAACGTGATTTCAAATCGAGCGTACGCGGATTACCCATACATTCCTACGCGGGCAATCACTCAAAGTCTCGTCAGCAAGGACAATTCTACGATGATAGTTCTCTTCAATTTCTCGTCCCAACCGAGTCCGGCCGCAATCCAAGAATTCAAAAGTGACGTGCAAAGTTCTACCCTTCATGGACTAGGAACTACCTACGTTACCGGTTCGTCAGTGATTTCTCTGGATCTTCAGAACGCCTTTACTCCAGCTCTCTCAATCACGATAGGCCCAGGAATTGCAATATCGATTCTGATTGTTGCCCTGCTTTTTCTTTCTCCGATTGCAGCCTTGATCCCAATTCTAATGGGTGGTATCTCGATCTCAATCGCTCTCTCTGTTATCTATCTTGCAATCATAAAGATCGGCAATGGAAATATTTCATTCCTGACTCCCACGCTTACCGTACTCCTGGTCCTCGGCCTTGCGGTCGATTATGCTGTTCTCCAGATGAGGAGGACAAGAGAAGAGCGTCTAAATGGCAGATCGACCGACGACAGTGTAGCTATATCTGTAAAGTGGGCCGGCCAAGCTGTTCTTACAGCGGGAATTACCGTGATCGTGGCGTATATCGTGATGGCGGTTGCGAATGTCCCTCTGTTCAGTGATGTCGGCACTGCAATAGCGCTGGGCGTTTCAATTCTCCTCGCCGCTTCTTTGACTCTTCTTCCAGCAATTGAGCTGTCACTAAAGGACAGGATCTTTTGGCCTGGATTGGCGAGACATATGAAAAAGGGCAGTACCCAAAGCAGACTTGACAAATTGGCAAGAGGTACCCTCCACAAAAAAGTCGCGATAGCTTCAGTCGTATTTGTGATAGCTCTGGGGGCTTTTTACACGACGTACAATACTCCTGTGGGCGCAGATTTTCTCAAACTAATTCCAAACTTCCCCAGCAATCAGGGACTTACAGTTATCACCGACAGCCTTGGCAGCGGAACTATTGCTCCGATGACCATTCTATTGACTACTCCTACTCCAATTACCTATGGTGATAATCAATTCAATGTTACAATCCTGAATCAGATCGAGATGATTTCAACTGCCGCCGCAAACACAGGTGGAGCAACCAACCTTGTCGGACCAACAAGGCCCTTTGGTGATCCTTTCAACTATTCTGGCGTGAATAATTTCTCCGCGGCTCTGCGAGCTCAATATCTCGGCGGGATGATCTCACATATTGGCAAAGACAACAAGACAGCCCTAATTAGTGTCGGAATTTCTAGCCCATCAGAAAGTGCAGCTGCAATATTTACTCTACAACAAATTGAGAAAAATGTGCAGAACATACCACTTTCAAAAGATGAGGTGCTGTACTTTGGTGGCGACACGCAAAGCACGTATGATAGCGAGTCATTCCTCAATGGGCTTTTGCCCGAGGTAATTCTGATTCTGGCCGCAGCAGTTTACGTCATACTGCTAGCTCAACTCAGATCAGCTTTCACTCCTCTTCGACTGATTTTCACGATTCTTTGCAGTGTCGTTTTTTCTCTTGCCATCATTTCAATAACATTCTATCACGTGTTGAATCTTCCCATCCTTGACTTCGCCCCGCTGTTCGTCGTGGTTACTATGCTTGGAGTGGGTATAGATTACGACATATTTTTCGTCACCAGGATTCGGGAAGAAGTGCTCAGCGGTAAAACCGATAACGAAGCGATCGTTGTGGCAGTAGACAAGGTTTGGGTTACTATTCTTGGTTTGGGTCTGGTCCTTTCGACAGTCTTCGGATCTCTGCTCATTACAGGGATTGTAGTTTTTCAGGAAATTAGTCTCGCAGTGGCCTCTGCGATCTTAATCGATGTCCTCGTCGTAATACTGTTCTTCGTTCCTTCGCTGATGGGATTAGCGCAGAGACTGAATTGGTGGCCAAGCAAAATACGGAAGAAATGACCTCGCTTCCGAGAATCCATTCGGTCCTCCAATCAATTTCCAGATTTCATTAGCTCCCATGAATCAATAAATACGGAGTTTGAAGATTCATGATAGATTCGAGAGACTTCAATTTTTGTCAATTAAATCCGAAAATTCGCTAAGCACAATCATCTCACTTTCCGACGTGGAAAAGGCGCGTGATCGAATAAGGAATCACGTATT
>DATNHH010000273.1:0-3308 GCA_035605055.1 Nitrososphaerales archaeon | reverse complement strand
AGCGACTGGATGACCTTCGCCCAGTCTTTGAGGTCCTTCTTCCTCCCGCCGATAATGTCCTCTGTGAACTCTGCGCTCTTGGTTACAGAATCTTCCTTCCAGGTTACCTTCAACTCCGGTGTATGAAAAATTCCCTCCGAGCCGGAGACCGAAATCAAAGAGCCAAGAGGAATTGAGAGATTGTAAGTTCCCATTGGAAGCTCGTTCAGGTCTTCTACTTCTGCGTATCGCAATGTCGCAGATCTATTTCCTATTTCGCCGGTAAGGTTTTCTTCCTTGTTTGCCTCGACAAACAAAAGTCGTCGGTCTGTCAGGATGAGCGTCCCGTCGATCTTTTTCCCTGAACTGTCTTTCCTAAGCACGCTCTGCTCCTGCGCCAGAATAATTTCATCTTGAGAGGACAAAAATTCTCAACTGAACCAGTTTTTGCGATCTGTCTCATTTAAGGGAGATGTCAGGAAAGAGAAGATAATGCGATGACTCCTTCAAGTTTCAATTTATCGAGGTCGTGAGCCTTGATTCCAAGTACATCCCTGAGAACACTCTTGGTGTTCGCACCAACTTCTACCGGGGAACTCTTTGCAAAAAGGCGAGAACCGTCTACTATCGCCGGACTGACGATGGTTCGGTACTTCTTTTTCCCATACCTGTACTCCTTCAGTAATCCTCTGCCAAGAAAGTGGGGATCCTTCAGAAGAGATCTAACAGTATTGAATTTCCCGAACGGTACTCCGGTCCCGTTGAGGGCAGCTTCGATTTCGGCAGTCTTTAGCCCGGAGATCCCTCGTGCCACCGACTCTTCAAGCCCCTTCTTGTTACTTACACGATCCTTCGCAGAACGATATTTTTTCTCCGAGAAGAGTTCTTGAAATCCAAGCGCTCTGCAAAAGGATTCCCAGCTACTGTCGTTTGCTATCGCGATGTAGACAAATCCGTCGTTTGTCTTGAAGAGATTATACGGGGCTCCAAATATGTGACCCGATCCGAGCGGAGCCGTGTCCTTCCCGTAGAGATCATACATTGCCACCCAGTACGACATGAAATACGAAGCGGCATCATAGAGTGAAATCTTCAACTCTGCGCCCTTTCCAGTTTCGCTGCGTCGAAACAAGAGTGCAAGTATCGCCGACGCGGCCTGGAGGCCGGTGCTCATGTCAACCATCGAAACACCGGCCCTGACATATCGATCCGGGGGAAACCCCGTGGTCGACATGATTCCGACAGCTGCCTGCAAAACAGGATCGAACGCTGGGATTTTTTTGTACGGCCCTGAACCGTAACTTTCTATCTTACAGTAAACTGCTTTCGAGTTAGACCTCTTGATTTTTCTGTACGTTATGCCAAGATTCTCCGCGACACCCGGACCGAGATTTTCGATCACAACATCACTCCTACTGACGAGATCATAAAACAGAGAGAGTCCTCTGCGTTTCTTCAGGTCGATTGCGACACTCTTCTTTCCCCGGTTAACCGCAAGAAACATCGTCGGCCCCATTCCGGGTACGTCCCGAAAAATATCCCCGCTGCCCGGCCGTTCGATCTTTATCACTTCTGCTCCGTAATCGCCCAGGACCTGCGCAGCGGTCGGGCCCGCGACGGCATGACTTACTTCGAGGACGCGAACTGACTCCAGCATTAGTATCAAGTGTCCGAGGGACGTTTCAATCGAAAGTACTCGTAGTAACCTCCCCTACTTTCGGATTTTACTTTTGGATCACCGAGATAACCTTCTGCAACTAGGCGTCGAAGGATTTTGGGAGGACGAAACTTTTCTTCTCTTGTCTCCTTGTAAAGTGCATCCATATTCCGCAGCCTCGCATCCAATCCGACGAGATCGCCTAACTCGAATGGTCCCATCGGGTAGCCGTAACCGAGTCTCATGCTCAGATCGATATCCCGAACGTTGGCAACACCTTTCTCCAGGAGTGCACTCGCTTCTGAAAAGACGGACAACCCGATTCTGTTTGCAACAAATGCGGGTGAATCCATCACGACGATAGAGATCTTGCCGAGAGTTTTCGAGACTTTTTCGATCCTAGAAATAATTGCCGGCAGTGTCTTTTTCGTCTTTACAATTTCCACGAGCTTCATCAACTGCGGTGGATTGAAAAAGTGCATCCCCGCGAGTCGCTCCGTGTCCTTCAGCCGCTGATTCTTACCAATTTGCCCGACACTGATCGTAGAAGTATTTGTGGCAAGTACCGCATCGACTTCTGCTAGCCTTGCCGCCTGCTTGAAGATCTCCTGTTTAATCTTGAGGTCTTCGACGGCAGCTTCAAGTACAAATTGAGCATGATCAAGGGCTTTTTCGAGAGAGCTGGTAGTTTCTATTCTCGAGAGAGCACCAGTGGCATCATCTTTAGATATTCTCCCACTTTTGACAGAGTTTTCGAGGCCGTACTTTCCCGACTCGATCAGACCAATTCCTCGGCAAAGCTTTTCATCGTCAATGTCGTAAGCCGTTACAACGTATCCGGCAAGTGAAAGGATCTGGGATATCTGAGCTCCCATCAGCCCGAATCCTATTACCGAAATGTTTCCTGGCCCAGGATCTGGCATACTAGAAGACGAGAAAGAAGATTTCTTAAGGCGATCTATCGTCGAGAAACCTTTCCAGATCTGCTTCCGAAGTGGCTCCGATTTTGCTCGAAGCCGGAGTAGAATCATTGAACATCAAATAAGCCGGGATTGAGGAGATGTGAAATCTGTTGGCGATATCTTGATTGTCATCTACATTCAGCTTCGCGAACGTAATGGACGAATGCTTGTCGGCCAGCTTCTCAACGACAGGGTTCATTCGAAGGCACGGGCCACACCATGGTGCCCAAAAGTCAACAAATAATTTCTTGGAGGTTTTTAGCATATTATCAAAATTCTTTGAGGTCAGTTCAATAACTTTGGACATTGCAACCCTCAGGGTCATCAAGACCTATTTTTAACATTACAGGTCGACGAGAAATCTCATGGTCACTTTATCAACCCCCACAGAGATTTTCATATCGTGGTAAGTTGGAGCCTTGATCGCAGTTTTCTGTTCGTGCTTTTCAGGATCGAACTTTTCTCCCGTTGCCTTCGCTAGAAGAAAGTATCCTGAGGAATTTTTGGAAATCTTGCAAACGAAAGAAGAAAAAAGTAGCCCGTCTTCATCCTGAATGGCGATGAGCGCCTCTATCCAATCGTAGAGCAAGGACTCGAGATCTCTGCCGCTGACTTTGATTTCTCTCGATTCAACATGGGCGATGGAATCAAGGTCGACCATCAACTGCTCAACGGCCCTGCCTGCGTTCTGAAACGTCTCCTCGATGTTT
>DATNHH010000272.1:0-5938 GCA_035605055.1 Nitrososphaerales archaeon | reverse complement strand
GATTGTTGCGAAGCGTTTTCTCAAGTAGTGGCTCGTTAGACGAATATTGTAATTTATTCTAACATACTTTGTAATTTGTTTCCAGAGCTCTTCATAGTTTGGAAACGGTGTAGGTAGGTATAGCTGTTTGCACCGGTGAAGGATTGTTTCCATTAGTTCCTTCGGGACTAGGCAATTGTGATCCTGTCTGGTTTTGTTCTGATGTGGCATTATGTGTATGATCGCGTATTTTGGATGAGTCATGTCTATTTGTTCGAGTGGGACTGCGCAGAGTGCTTTGATGCGTTGTCCCGCGTATGCCTGATATTTGAGTAATTGTTGTTCTCGTTCGGGTAATTCTGAAAGTATTTTCATTAGTATTCCGTCCGATAGTGGCTTTGTCGTTGTTCGGTGATGGTTGTCGATGTGCGAGTCTAGCTTGGCTCTGTTGTGTTTGAATATTCCTAGGATGAATGAGGCATAGACTTTATTGACCGATATTTTGCCTGTAATTGCGAATTGTTCTAGCTCGTCTTCAATTGAGTAATCGTTTCGGTTTTCTTTCTTGAAGTTGATTAGGTCTGTGATGGAGTGGTTGGTAATCTCTTTCCCTAGGAATAACAGCCAACATCTAGCCGCGTATAGTACTTGTCTGCGCGTGTCGTCTGAAAGGAATCCTTCGTTTCGTGGGCGATTTCTGACCACGGTGAAGTATCTCAGGATGGCTGGATCCTGTTCTATGAGTTTGTAATCGAATGTCTTGTAGGATATGTGTTCCTTTCTTTCGTCCTTGTGGTGTCTGTAGGCTTTGCGCCAGAGTTTGTGATGTTTCTTGTATTCGTTTATTTGTTGTGTGCTTAATTGTGTGTACGGCTTTGTTAGGATTGGTTTTCCGTCTTCTCTTATCTGTAGGAAGTCTTCATAAGCCATTTACTTATTCACGTTTCACGCGTTATCTTGATTGTCGCATCCTCGCTCACCCGGAGCTTCGGCAGCTTTACGGCGGTCGAAGATCTTTCTCTCGAGATCGAGCAAGGCGAAATATTCGGCTTTCTCGGACCTAACGGTGCCGGGAAGACCACTACGATGAGGATGTTAACTGGACTGATATCTCCAACAAAAGGAACTGCAAAGGTGGATGAGCTTGACGTATCGTTGCTGAAAAATATCCCTAAAATTCACCGTAACGTGGGGGTTCTACCTGAAGTCCCCGGGCTTTACGAGAATCTGAGCGCCTACAGGAATCTGGATTTCTACGGCAGGCTCTATGGTCTGAGAGACCCCAAGCTCCGAGAAAGAATAATGAGCCTGATGAAGACCTTCGAGCTCTGGGAAAGGCATGCCGAAGCTGTTCAGACGTTCTCGAAGGGAATGAAGCAAAAGATAGCAATAATCCGCTGTCTCCTCCACGACCCCGAATATCTTTTCCTCGATGAGCCTGTCTCGGGCCTCGATCCCGAAGCATCAAAGACCGTACGGGATTTCATACTGGATCTGAAGAAAAATGGAAAGACAGTGATCCTCTCAACCCACAATCTGGACGATGCCGACCGGCTGTGTGACCGGGTGGCAGTGATTCGAAAAAACCTCCTTGCACTGGACACGCCGCTCAATTTGAGGACGCGGATGTTCAAAAGGACAGTTGTATTTCATCTGAAGGAGGCTGATGATGCGATCTTGCAAGAACTTAGGGCACTGCCGTTTGTCCAATCTGTTGAACGGGCAGGGAACAAGCTAGTCCTTGACGTTAACACCCCTGAGGACGACAACCCTGAGATTCTCGAACTGTTAGTCAGGAAGGGCTACAAGGTTCAATTCGTGGGTGAAGTCAGGCATACCCTTGAGGAGGTCTATCTGAAGTTGGTGACAAAATGAACTGGAGTATTGTAGAACAGGTCTTCTTGAAAGATCTTCAGGAGCTCAGCAAAAACAGGTACGTGTTTTACTCGATGCTCCTCCTTCCGGTGCTTCTCGTTAGCATAACGATCATAAACATCTATTCGGCTGTAAGCTCGCCCCCGGTGTCGCTAGTTGAAATAAGCTTCCTGATATCGACCTTCTCCGAGATCATTATTCTTATTCCCGCTATAGTCAGCGTTTTGATTGGCTCGACCAGTGTTGTGATTGAAAAGAATAACAAGAGCCTCGAACCCCTTCTTGCAACACCGATAACTGACACGGAGCTCCTGATGGGTAAAGCTCTAGCTCCCTTTATCCCCGCAATAATTCTCGGATTTGTTGCATATGGAGCGGTAATCTCCTCGGTAGATTTTCTGACCTATCCAGTTTTCGGGACGTACCTTCTGCCGACGACCATGATGTTATACCAGATGTTTGTGATGGCCCCGTTGGTCGGGTTATTCGGTACTTTTGTTGCACTATTCATTTCTACAAAGATAAAGGATGTCAGGGCTGCACAGCAGGTGTCAACTCTCGCAATCATGCCATTGTTTTTTGTCCTCGTGTTAGGATCGCTCACCTTAGCCTCGACTTCCGATTTGCTACTCGTTCTAACTGTAATACTAGTCGGGGCAGTCATCGGATTTGCAAGGTTGACAATCAGACAGTTCAATAGAGAATCGATTCTGATTTCATGGAAGTAGCTCGCCCAAGATGAACGTAGTGCTCTCCTGGAGCGGCGGAAAGGATAGCTCGCTTGCTTTACACGAGATCATGAAAACTGAAGCCAATGTCAAGGGTCTACTCACAACGATCACAAAAGACTATGACAGGATCAGTATACACGGAGTTAGACGGGAGCTTCTACGACAGCAAGCAATGTCGCTCGGACTACATCTCTACGAAGTATCAATACCGAAAGATGCGAGCAACGAAATCTATGAAAAAGAGACAGAGTCTGTTTTACTGCGACTCAAGAAGAGCGACGCAATCTCATCTGTAGTTTTCGGCGATCTATTCTTGCAAGACATCCGCGAATACAGGGAAAAATTGCTCGGTAGACTCGGGCTTGGTTGCATCTTTCCAATCTGGCGAAAGGACACCAAGAAGCTAGCATATCAGTTCATACAGGACGGTTTTAGGGCAATTGTTTGTACGATAGATCCCAAGAAACTCGATAAACAATTCTGCGGCTGTGAATTTGACGGATCCTTTCTTTCAGAAATTCCCGGAACTGTTGATCCATGCGGGGAAAATGGAGAATTCCATACGTTTGTTTATGACGGACCGATTTTCAAAGATCGATTGCGATTCTCCATTGGAGAGGTAGTTGAGAGAAACGGATTTTACTTTGCTGACATTTTACCTGTTTCAGAGGACAGTTAGAGCGGCTGCGAGCGCACCCTCTTCTGCAAGCGACGAGGAATCAGCCCCGCTCACTATTACAACATCCCCGCTCTTCGGTTTGAAATTTTTTCTTATCGCCGTCCATGGTTCCGAGGGTCCAAGCGCCTCGCAGTCCGACGGTCCCTTTTCACTCGGTATCCTGAACTTTCCCAAGGTGTAAATAACCGTAAGTGCACCCGTAGCTCCCACCCTAATTGACGCGTCCCGCTGTTCCAGTCCTTTCTTGACTCTTGATCCTTTGTCGCGAACCATGACCGACCACGCATGTTTCCCAAGGTTTAGATCACCTGCTTCAACAGAGGAGCTATGAGGGATCGCGTGGGAAATCGAGTCAAACTTCTTTTTGCCCTTTTCGGTTAGAGCACAACCCTTCGAATCCACGGTTATCAGACCAGCTTCTTTGAGGCGCGAGATCAGAGTCCTGACTTCTCCCTGACCCAATCCGGTAACCTGTCCCAGTCTGAACCGCCCCATACTGGAGGGAGAATTTCCTATCGCAAAGAGAGCTTTCAAGACATCGACCTCTCCGTATGCCGCCTTGGGCCCGCGATAATCGGAGACTAGAACTGCTCGAATTTGCTTTTTCAGGGTGGATTCCAAGAATGAGAACTCCTTTCGATTCCAGAGGGCCTTTGCCAGCTCTTACTCTTACTTCAGATAAATCTTCTTTCGTTCAGAGAATAAGCTGATAATTTTGGAGCCTTGTAATCCGGGAAAAGTTCTGGATGCAGAAGGAATGCCATAATCTCAAGTCCGTCAACGAGACGGGGACCAGACCTGCTGTAGTAAGAAGGGCTGTCCAATACGAAAACTTTGGCATTTCGAACAGCTCGGAGATCGCTCCATCCTTTCTTTTCCGTGAGCGTGGAAATCTCGGAGAGGGTACGTCGGACATCGTATCCACAGACACTCACGAAAATAACCTCAGGATCGATTTTCAACACGTCCTCCCACTCCACAACGGTCGAAGGCTCTCCGAACTTCCCTAGAATTTCGTTGCCCCCGGCGTACTTCACAAGCTCGGGCATCCAGTCGCCCGAACAGTAAACTGGATCGAGCCACTCAAGACAGAACACCGATAACCTTTCGACAGAACTTCCTATACACTTATCCTTGACATTATCGACACGGCTTTCGAGCCTTGTTACAATCTTCTTGGCTTGCTCTAAAGTTCCAGTCGCTCGGCCCACTCTAATAATGTCTTGCAGTACTTCATCGAGGTTGTGCGGGTTTAGAGAAAGAATCCTAGGTTTTGGATTAAGATTTGCTATTGTTTTCGAAACTTCACGGAGCGGAGTGGCGCAGACTTCGCACAGTTCCTGCGTGATTATGAGATCCGGAGCAAGTGATCTGAGAAGCTGCTCATCAATAGTGTAGACCGACTTTCCCCGGTTAACACGTTCCAAAACCGAATCGTCAATTTCTCTGCTCGTCATCTGGTTGGAATCAAAGACCGATTCCATCACCACAGGTTTTGACCGTATTTCGGGCGGATAATCGCATTCGTGGGTAATTCCAACCAGTTTATCCTCCAGTCCCAGCAGGGCAACTATCTCGGTCGCGCTGGGAAGCGTCGTAATTATTCTCTCAGCCGAAGCTTCGCGAGCGTCTTCCTCTGGAGATCGATGATTCAGACGTGAAGGAGGATAGAGGCTCATTTCGTGGGATTGAATTCTTGATTCTTTTTCTTAAATATTGGGCTCGGATTCACGGAAGGTACCGACAAATGTCTGAGCCTCTCAAATTTTACGATAATGCATACGGCAATTTTTCAGAATCGATCTTGCAGGAAGTTCGAAACGAAGCGTTTGGCATGGACATTGGCCAAAATAGCTGGCTCACGTACAACGAACTCCTGAAATTCATCCTCCACCTAAGGGCAAACCCACAATCCAGAATACTTGAGGTCGCGTGCGGATCTGGCCGTCCAGCACTTAGGATAGCGGAGGTTTCAGGCGCACGGGTTGTTGGGATTGACATTAATGAAAAAGGGATAAACACGGCAAAGGAGCTGGCGCGAGCTGTGAAACAGGATTCCCGGGTTCAGTTTCAGGTTGCTGATGGAAGTAAGCCGCTTCCGTTTGAGGACCAGTCGTTTGACTCTCTAATTTGCGTAGATTCAATAAACCATCTTCCAGATAGACCCAGCGTACTTCATGAATGGCGCAGGATCTTGAAACAGGACGGAAGACTGCTTTTCACAGATCCTATAACGGTAACAGGGATTGTGAGCAATATTGAGATCGCACTCCGAAGCTCGATTGGTTTCTTTCTTTTCACTCCTCCGGGTACCGACGAAATTCTGCTGAAAGAGTCCGGTTTTGATCTGTTGGATAAGGAAGACTCGACCTCCAATATGGAGATCGTTGCAAAACGGTGGCATGATGCTAGATCGAAGCGAAGAGAAGCGCTGGTCAAAATCGAGGGAGAAGCTGAATACGAAGGCCTTCAAAAATTTCTAGAAGTTACTCATACTTTGTCTCGCGAAAAAAGACTATCCAGATTTACCTATTTGGCGAAGAGAGTATGATTTTTTACACATTTCCAAGTTAGTTTTGATAGCCACCGACTCTAACTCGTTTCAAAACGGTTACCTTAGAGAAGTCTTCAGTTCGCAGCTCGCTCAAGACTGGTTAATTACGTTGGATTTATT
>DATNHH010000271.1:0-3643 GCA_035605055.1 Nitrososphaerales archaeon | reverse complement strand
TGGGCTAGTTAATTTGATGGACATGATCCAGGAAGCTATCGAAAAATACTCTCCAAAGCGAGTAGTTGTAGACTCGATATCAGATTTGGTGTTCCGCTATCCGAAAGTGGAAGAACGACGACCCGTAGTTTTGGATCTTGTTGAAACGCTCCAGTCCACGAAGGCGACCTGCCTCATGACAAGCGAGTTGCTCTCAACAGGAGATGGAAGGTTGTTACAACCCGAGGAGTATCTCGCGGAAGGAGTCGTAATAATGAGGACACTCCAGAAAGGAGTCAGGTCCATTCAGATCTTGAAGATGAGGGGATCCAAAGTTGATACACACGCTAGACCGTACGTAATCAACCAGGGGGGTCTCCAGGTTTACGCTACCGAAGAAATTTACTGAGAACTCGAATGCCTTCCAAGGAGACCCAACCTGAGATTCCAGAAACCATACTAGACATTCTGAAAACTTCTGGGATTGGCTACCTGTCTGTGACTTCAAGCAAGGGCGAGCTATACAGCTATCCGGTCGCATTCTATTTTTCGGGGCTTCGAATCTATTTCATGACTCCCATAAGTGCTGCGAAGCTCAAGTTCATCAGAGGAAATCCAACGGTGTCTTTTCTTGTTGATAATCACCTTCTGACGAAGGGCGCAGCGGGTGCGATGATTCAGGGAAAGGCAAAGGTGTTCAGCATCGCAAAAACAGTCGTTTCGATACTCTCCGTCGGTCCAAAGATGGCGAGTTTCGCGAAAAAGTATCCTGGTATGTTCACCTTCTACGCCAGCGGAAAGGAGCTTCCAGACGAGCGAAAGCTGTACAAATACAGGTTGATCAGGCTAGAGCCGACAAAAATCCTCTACTGGATCGGTTACAAATTTGGAAAATATTTTCCGAAAGAAGTTTCTGAAGACCCACTTTCAAGCTCATCGGATGAAACAAAGATGGAAACTTTCGCGGAGCTCTTGAAGACCGCCGATGAGGAGCTACCGGTTCGGGAGGTGGAGCAGAGTCAGGAATGGGTCGAAAACCTTGACGCGGCGGAGAAGGAAGGAGTAATCTCTGTTGACGAACTCAACGTGATCAATTCGTATCGGAGTTTCCTGCGAGGCGCCGTTGCCTCTAATCAAGGCGAACGAGCTGTCTCGGAATCAGAAAAGAAACTACTGAGCAAATGGAAAAAAGGTAGCCCCTAAATCCTCGCAAATCTCAAAAGAATGCCAGACCAGCCTGAACCATCTCTCATCCCGACCACAGGTCAAGTCTGATGTCGACCAATTCATCATGGAACGTGAGAACGATCGGGACAGTGAGGTCCCCCAGAAAGGAGCCTACCGACGATAACTGGGGACTAATCGAATCAACTATTGAGTTGAATTCGACTTTAGAATCTAACGCGCTGGACGGAATCGAAGAATTCAGCCATGTTGAGGTCGTTTACATATTTCACAATGTCAACGAGGATTCCGTTTGCGATGGCAAAAGACGGCCACGTGATAATCCAGCTTGGCCAGAGGTCGGAATCCTTGCGCAACGGGCAAAAAATAGATCTAACAGAATCGGAGTTTCGATCTGCGAACTGTTGAAACGCGACGAAATGAGTTTGAAAGTTCGCGGACTCGATGCTATTAACGGCACACCCGTTTTGGATATCAAACCGTGGTTTAGCGAATTGATCCCAATGACTCCAATAAGTGAACCGCGCTGGGCCAAAGAGTTAATGACTGGTTATTTTTAGAGCACAAACCCTGCGCGATTACGTCACGTCGACGACAGGTTTGCCCAAGATTTCCATTCTGGGAATTACTCCCAGCCCAGGTTCGATTGACGATTCCATCCTTCCTTCGTGACGGTGAGGAGCGTTCTCTGCAATGCTACGAGTTACGTAGCTGTTAAAGTCGGTCGTGGAAAAGAGATAGCGCGATGGTGTGCTGTGTGCTAGATGTGCAATCGCCGCCGTCACGATATCACCTCCCCAAGTATCCTCGATCGTCAGGGCAATGCCCTCGCTTACGCAGATATCTCTAATCTGTCTTGCTTTGGTGAGCCCTCCAACCTTTGAAATCTTCAAGTTGACCACGTCCATCGCCCGATCGGAAATTCCTCGAATGACCATCGAAACATTATCGATGACCTCGTCAAGTACAAAGGGTCTGGAAGTGTGCCGACGGACAGCGAGACACTCCTCATAGCTTGGACAAGGTTGTTCCAGATAAACGTCAATCTCGCGAATCTTATCCGCAACTCGCATCGCATCGTGCTGAGTCCAGCCTGTATTCGCATCTGCAATCAAGATCTCTCCTTCACGGATGACTTCTCTGGCTGCTCTAATTCTTTCAACGTCAACATCGGGGATTCCACCTACCTTCAGTTGAAACTTTGTGTATCCCTCGCGCCGGTATTTTGAAACCATCTCCGCCATCGCTGAGGGAGTGTCCTGAGAGATTGCGCGGTAAAGCGGAAAATCTTTCCCGAACCTGCCTCCAAGTAAAGTAGCAATGGACTTTTTGCTCGTCTTGCCCAGTATGTCCCAGCACGCGATATCGAGGGCGGATTTTACATAAGGGTGACCTCGCATCGCACTGTCCATCCGATCGTTTATCACGCCGAGCTCGGTCGGATCTGATCCAATTAAACTCGGAGCAAGTGCGGCAATTCCTGTACGCGCGCCGGAAGCGTAGGCGGGAAGATAAGCTGGACCGAGGGGACAAATTTCGCCGTAACCGGAAATCTCTTCATCGGTCTGAATCTCCACAACCGTCGAATCAAAAACATTCACAAAGTTTCCACCGGACCATTTGTACGCGCTCTCGTGGATCGGAAGATCCACTTTGAATGCGCGTACTCTGGTGATCTTCATCGAGCACTTTCCCCTAGCTGGTTGTGTACTGTTCTATCAATTTCAAGTCGGGATTCATTCCAAGCCCGTGCCCCTGTGGCACTTGGATACACCCGTCGCTGTCAAGTTTCACGGAACTACTTAGAGCAACTTTCTGGAATGCGATCTCGGTAAATTCACAAGAAAATGGGAGCTTCTCAAGTACAGAGGCGATGTGAAGTTTTGCAGGTAAGCCCATGCACGATTCCAGCTCGGTTCCGATCACGCAGGGCAATCCGTGTGCTGTAGCTGTGTCATATACCTCGATTGCTTTCTTCAATCCACAGGTCTTTGTTATCTTTATGTTGACAATGTCCGCCGCCTGAGCTTGCGAGACTCTGACAACATCCTGAGGGGTCCATACACTCTCATCGACCATGATCTGCATACCCGTGCTTCTGCGAACCCTAGAGAGCCCCTCGAGATCCCAGCCTGGTAGAGGCTGCTCAAGATATCTCACGTTGCATTTCAATAATGTCCTTGTAGCTTTGAGCGTCGATTCACGCGACCAGCCAGCGTTCGGGTCAACTCTGAGTTCAACATCATCACCGACGGCATCCCTAACTTTTTCCACTCCCTTCATCTCGTCCTCAGCATCGCTTCCAGCTTTGATCTTGATTGACTTGAAGCCCATCTCGACGAGGCGCATAGCTTCAGAAGCCATCTCGCTTGACTTCACGATGCCGATTTCGGAGCACGCCTTTATTCTATCCCTCTGCTTTCCGCCGAGAAGTGTGCTAACCGGAACTTTGAGAATTTTCCCCATCAGATCGTGAAGG
>DATNHH010000270.1:0-6660 GCA_035605055.1 Nitrososphaerales archaeon | reverse complement strand
AGTCGAATTACTCCTCGCTGTCGAGGGAGTTGCAAGAGGTGGCGCTGGAATGGACGGGGGCAGTATATTTCCAACCGGTCCTGCATATGGTGGGTTCACCATTCTAAATGGTGGCACCAATGAACAGAAGGAAGAATATCTCCCCGAGATTTGCAGGGGGGCTTTGATTTCGCTCGCTCTTACCGAATCTGAATCCGGATCGAACGTGACAAAGATCAGAACTTTCGCGAAAACGAACGAAAAAGGAGATTCTTACGAGATTAACGGAACTAAGCAGTTCATCTCTGCCGCACGCGAAGCAAAACACATCGTGATCGCTGCCAGGACCAAAGACTACTCGCAAGTCCAGAAAAAAACCGATGGTATCGGGCTCTTCATCTGCGACCTCCCTTCCCCTTCTATTTCATTTCAGACCTATAGAAAATGCGGCTTCCACATGATCGACACAAGTGAACTCGTGATAAGCAGACTTTCCGTGCCGTTTTCCCGAGTTCTCGGCGCAGAGCCTGGAAAGGGCTGGGATCAAGTAACCAACACTCTGAATGCTTCTCGATTGATTTTTGCGATTGCCGCAATTGGGACGGCTTTTCTCTGTCTCGATATAGCAACGAACTACGCTAAGAGTAGAATCGTTTGGGACAAGCCGATAGGAACTCATCAAGGGGTCTCCTTTCCATTGGTCGAGGCATTTGTCGGACTGGAAGTCGCGAAACTCTCAATTTACAAAGCTGCATGGTTGTACGATCAGAAAAGGGATTGCAGCATCGAGACGTCCGTCGCAAAATTCCAAGCAGTAAAATCAGCCTTCAAGGCAGCAGACGAAGCCATGCAAACCCTGGGGGGCCTGGGATACATGCAGGAAAGCGACGTAGAAAGGCATTGGCGAAACCTAAGGCTCATGAAAATGGTCCCGATCACACAGCAGATGACGGCAAACTTTCTTGCAAGCAGGGCGCTGGGACTACCACGATCTTACTGAGATATGTTTCTTCAAAAACGAACTACCACTTTCGCCCTAAAATCATCGGGCAACCTAGACTATGAAGGGTTTCGACCAGATTCTCTTATCACTCGTCTCAGAGGTTTCCCGACGGGAGACTTTGGTATCTCTTTGACGAAATCAATTGTGTTAGGTACCTTGTACCCGGCTAACTTTGATGAACAGTAGTCCTTGAGGATTTTGACTTGTTTCTTTTGTTCGAAACCAGGTTTCAGAACTACCCACGCTCGAACCGTTTCCCCATACCGTTCCGACTTCTCTGAACCAACCATCGTCTCGGCGACTGAAGGACACTCATAGAGTATGCCCTCAACTTCCGCCGGCCACACTTTGAGTCCTCCTACATTGATGATATCCTTCTTTCGATCCAAGTAATAGAAGGCTCCATTGGAATCCTTGCTTCCTAGATCACCAGTGTGAAGCCATCCATTCTTCATCGTTTGTTGCGTGGCTTCCTGTTTCTTCCAGTATCCGAGCATCACCTGCGGACCTCTCGCCACGAGTTCCCCAACTTCATCCACGGGCATCTCCTTGTCTTGATTTTGTATATCGACTACTTTGACCTCTGTCTCCAAAACGGGATATCCAATCAGGTTTTGTTTCGTCATGCCGGGAGGAGAACATGTGAGTACCGGACTTGACTCCGTCATACCCCAAGAATCAGTGATCGCCACGCCGGTTTTCTCCGCAAATCGAAGCTTCACCTCGGGAGGTAAGGGAGAGCCCGATGAAATTGCCATTCGAATACAAGAGAAATCCGCCTGCCGAAGCCCAGCCTCATTGGCGAGCAGAGTGATGTACGCTGTTGGAACTCCGTAAAATAGCGTTGGCCGATACTTGGCTACCGCCTCAAAAACTTGTGCGAGGTCAAATCTCTCGAACGCTATTACTGTATTCGAAGAATTGACTAGCGTGCCCAGCGCGGCGTTAAGGCCTCCAATATGGGAGAATGGGAAGATTACGACGGCCGTTTCTTTTCCTACGCTGTTTTGTAAAGCGTGATTGAACTGGTACTGACTTGCCAGTAGATTGAAGTGAGATAACATAACTCCCTTCGACGGGCCAGTCGTCCCCGTCGTGTAGGGCATTGCCGCGATGTGCGAGAATGGATCCAATCTGGCAGATTTCTCGAGCGCCTCGCGACTCGCAACAAATTCAGTCATTCGAATGACACTATTACCGTCTTCGCCATTGTCGTATCCAGAAGTGATTCCGTTAATCTTGTGCAGCGCGCTAACTTCATCCATGTTCGTCAGAATGACTCTCCTTGCACCTGCCTCTCTCAGAATATTCTTAGATCTTACCCAAAGTGAATCCAGAGTAACGACAACCTTTGCTTCCGAATCAGATATTTGGTATCTGAGCTCGACCTCGCGATACCGGTGATCAATCGGGGTCAGGACTCCCCCTGCTTTCAGCGTACCATAATAGGCGATCATGAATTGTGGAGAGCTCGGTAGATAGCAAGCAACTCTATCCCCGTCCTTTAGTCCAGTGGCAAGCAAAGCTTCAGCAAAGCGCGAAGCAAGTGCGTCAATTTCGGCATAAGTAAAAACGGAATTATTGAAGATGATTGCGGCATTTCCTGGAAATCGAGTTGCAGATCGCTCAAGAGTTTCATGAACAGACCGTGGGATTTCGCCAGACTCAACCCCAGATCTAATTTTACTTTCCACCAATGAGCTGTTCGCGGTGCTCTCGCGGACTCTCGAAGGATTTAATACTTATTTGAGGTCAGCGCCATTCCAATATGAGTAACGTAGAGTTTTCCAAAAAACAAAGTGGGTCACGCCACGTTCTAATCGATGGAAAATCATTGAGTATAGATGACCTTGTCTCGGTCGCAAAGACAATGTGGCTGGTAGACCTTGATAGTGGGGCCTCCTCCTCGATTAAAAAAGCCGAGAAGATGATCGAACAAATAATCAGAGATAAGAAACCCGTGTATGCCATCACGACTGGCGTTGCAGGTCTTTCTAATACCGTAATCGATTCTGCCACCAGTGAAGAATTTCAGAAGAGAATACTGTTTAGCTGCGCCGTGGGAGTTGGTCAAGCCTTCTCAGAAGAAATCGTTAGAGCAGCGATTCTCTGCAGGTTGAATACGTTTGCAACCGGTCACTCTGGTGTTCGGATAGAGATCGCAGAATTCTTGCTTAGGTTGCTCAACGATGGCGTTTATCCATATGTTCCGGAGCAAGGGAGTCTTGGATGCAGTGGCGACATTGCTCCGCTAGCACATATAGGATTGCTCGCGCTCGGAGAGGGTGAGATAATATCAAAGGATGGGAGGAGGAAACCCGCTAATGAATTTCTCACATCGATAGGTCTCAGACCAATCGCTCTTAGAGCAAAGGAAGGCATATCACTTGTGAACGGGTGTTCCTTGTCCGCAGGACTTGCAGCGATTTGTTGTTATGAAGCATCAAATCTCCTAAAAGCGGCCGAAATCATATGTGCGATGAGTGTGGAAGGGTTAGCTGGATCTTCGAGCGGCTTCCAATCTAAACTAATCAACGCCAAACCCCACAGAGGACAAGTGAAGGTCGCGGCAGATCTTCGAAAACTGATTGAAGGGAGCACTCTTGTAAAAGATTCGATGAATGATCCTTACACAATCAAAGCTATTCCTCAAGTCCTCGGGACAGCGTATGACGCACTCAACTTTGCTCGCGAGGTCACGACAATTGAGATCAACTCATCGAGTGACAATCCTCTTCTGTTTCCGGACGGGGATGAAATCATATCCGGTGCAAACTTCCACGCCCAAGAAGTGGCCTTCGTCATGGACTCGCTTGCAATAGCGCTAACACCCATCGGCGATCTATCAGAAAGACGTATCGAACGACTTTTGAATCCGTCGCTGAGCAACAAGCTGCCTCCGTTCTTGGTAAATAATCCCGGAATTAATTCGGGCTTCTTGGATGCACAATTTACCGTCGCAGCTTTGGCTGCAGAAAACAAGACGCTGTGTACGCCTGCCTCGGTAAACCCTTCATCAGTGTCCGCCTCAGCCGAAGACCATGCAAGCCAAGCACCGATTGCTGGTAGGAAGTTGTTAAAGCTGATTTCAAATCTAGAGTTTCTACTGGGAATTGAAATGATCTGTGCCACGCAAGCTCTAGACTTTAGACTCGCGAGTGGCTCAGCAGTTAAGATGGGCAAGGGAGTCAGGATCGCCTATGAGCAGTGCCGAAGTGAAATCAGCTTTTTAGTTGATGATCGTATTCTGTACCCCGACTTTGAGAAAGTTCAGCGAATGATTCATGATGGGGACTTGGTCAGTCGTGTAGAGAATGAACTCGGAAAACTTCTCGAATGAATGTTCAAGGGTGAAATGTAAGAATTGCCAAAAGAACCCAAAGCCCTGTCTGGCAAATACGAACTAGTCAAGCTCGTCAAAGACAACGGAATCGCCTGGCTGTACCTCGATCGACCTAAAAAGAAAAATGCTATGAATCCTGCGATGCACCGAGAGATTAAGGCCGCCCTTGAAGAGGTTGAAAAGGACGAGTCTTCACGAGTCTTGATCATTACTGGAACCGGCGATAGTTTCTGTAGCGGGCTCGATGTCATAGAATCCTTCGTTGACACTTATGATGATCCACGTAGATTCTACGAAGCTTTGCTTGATGTCTCGTCTGTGGATGGTTGGAACATGAAGCTCAGGTACTTTCCCAAGCCCACAATTGCCTGCGTAAACGGCTACTGCTTTGCTGGTGGTTTCAATATCTTGTCAGCGTGCGATCTAGCATTTGCCTCCGATGAAGCAAAGTTCGGGTTATCAGAAATTAACTTCGGCCATATACCCGCGGGCGCGACTACTTGGTCTGTCTCGGAATTCATTCTTCCAAAGAACGCAATGGATCTGATTCTAACTGGAAGAGTGATCGACGCAAGGGAAGCTGAACGGATGGGATTGATCAACAAAGCAGTACCAAAATCGAAATTGAGAGATGAGACAATTGCCCTAGCTGAGGTATTGAAATCAAAGCACCCTGTTGCTCTCCGGACAGCCAAGCGGAACTATCTCCTTTCAAGAAGACTGGGTTCAGATCTATTTAGCGCGATCACGAGCGAGCTCTCGATGCTTCACGAGAATACCTACTTCACCCAGGCAGAATGGATTAAGGTAGCGCTTGAAAAGTTCAAGTCAAAAGAATTCAAGCCCGGCCTCGAGACTTTCAAGCGGACAGAAAAGAAGGCCCGTAGAAATCCGAAAGAATAGCTCTATGGGAGATTTCCCGAATACGTCGAGGGCGGGGCCCCTATGGCAAGATGCCGAATGAGACCTTCAATTCACTCGTTGCAAACTTCAGGAATTTTCTAAGTGACTTGCAAAATTCATAGCCATCTGGGATCCCTTCTTCGGTGATCCTCAGAAAGAAAGTCATTAACCAGACTCCAAGAGATATTGCTTGAATCCTTTCTTTTAATACAAGTTATCATGTGTGTAGAAGGGAAGCGGGGGTATAGGTAAGTTCTTCGCTTTCACTCGAATTACGATGCAACATGTTGAGCATTTCCTGAAATTGTAAAGTTTCTAACGAGTGAAATAGTTCGACCGTTAGGAGGTTCTTCAGGTATTTTCCGCATTTGTAATAGACTGAACTAGAATGATAAGACCCTTGTCATACGCCCATGGTAGCGCAAACCTCTGCCGTCAGATTTGAAGCAGTGGTGCTGTTGGTTTGACCCAATACACTCAGAGTCAATGTAAGATTATTCTGCGAATTTAGTTTTGTTGCATTTGCACAGAGTGTATCTTCAGCATAACCCACTACATAGAAAGTTATCGTTGTATCGTAATCTCCTGAACCAGTCAGATTTCCTATTACGTCGCTTTTTTGCCTTCCATTTTCGACCCAATAAACAAGATTCCATGAACCACTGTAATTGACAGAGATTGGATAGTAGAACTGAGAGGTTACCGAAGTATCGCAACAAGCGATAAAAGTGATATCGAATGAAGTTTGAGAACCCACAAACGTTGTGGATGTTGAATTGGGAGGAGGAGTGCTTAGATAAATCACAGTAGTAACTGTAGTAAGATAGCATTGAACTGGTGGAATACAACCTGAATATTCTCCAGTTGTCGTAGCATAGGTAGAACCTCCGAATGATAACGTCGTTTGACTAACGGTAGTGTAAGTAGTGGACTGTAAAAATAAAGTACCATATGAGTTTGTCATCGTCGAGGTTTTCTCAGTCTGGGTTACTGTCGAAATACTTCCAGAAGAGAGGCTATATCCTATCGTGGCTCCGAGAGCCAGAGCAACGATTGCGATTACGGTAACGATTGCAACGACCTGTCTTGTTTGCATCTTAACTCACTCCAGAGATTTGGAGGGTAGGCTGTTTCTTGTTTTCTTCTCTATGGACACACAGTCCCTGAAGCGTTTCTCTGGCACCCGCCAAAAGAGATTTCGCTGATGCTGACATTTCCTGATGGAACTTTGAGGGTCACGTAGGTGCTCTGCATCGGGTTGATTGGTGCCGTCGCTGTATAATTGACGCCCTGATATAGCATTGTAAGCAGATAGTAACTTCCCGTGTCTGAAGTGATGAGGGCACTGCCCGTAGAGTTCGTAAGGAAGATGCCAATATTCTGCTGAGGGCACGTCCCACCGTTAGTTATCAGGGTAACCACTACACCTGAT
>DATNHH010000269.1:0-2754 GCA_035605055.1 Nitrososphaerales archaeon | reverse complement strand
TTCCGAAGAGTCCGGTTCACTTTCAGATAATCAATCGATTTTTCTTCATCGCCTTCGTACTTGTTTACCCCGACCACGGACCTCTTACCGGATTCAAGCTCCTGAGTCTTGCGATATGAAGTATTTGCGATTTCCCTCTGAATGTAGCCCTGTTTGATAGCTTCAAGGACCCCACCTATCTGATCGATTTTCTCGAAATATCGGTATGCCTGCTCCTCCATCTCGTTCGTGAGCCACTCCAGATAGTACGAGCCGCCTAGAGGGTCAATAACATCGGAGACGCCTGTCTCTTCTGCAATTATCTGCTGCGTCCTCAAAGCTACCGTGACCGCATCTTCTGTGGGAAGAGCCCAGGCTTCGTCGTACGAATTGGTGTGTAGAGACTGCGTTCCGCCTAAAATTGCCGCTAGAGCCTCAATGGTTGTGCGGACAATATTGTTCAGCGGTTGTTGCCATGTGAGAGATACTCCAGATGTTTGAGTGTGGAAACGTAGCATCATTGATCTGGGGTTTTTTGCCCCATACTTTTCTCTCATGATTAGAGCCCAGATTCGTCTCGCTGCCCTAAACTTTGCAATCTCTTCGAAGAAATCCATGTCGCAGTTGAAAAAGAACGAAAAGCGGGGAACGAACGAGTCAACCTCAAGGCCGGCGTTTTTGCCGAGCTCAACGTAGGAAAACCCGTCAGCTAGGGTAAAAGCGAGTTCCTGCACAGCACTAGCTCCCGCCTCTCGTATGTGGTAACCTGAGATGCTGATGTAGTGCCACTGCGGCATCTTGTCGGTGCAGAAAACCATCAGGTCCCTTATGATTCTCAAGTGTGCGTCGGGCGGAAACGCCCACTCCTTCTGGGCGATGTACTCCTTCAGAATATCAGTCTGAACCGTTCCGCGCAACTTATCGAGAGCAACGCCCTGCTTTTCTCCAACCGCTGCATACATTGCTGTCAAGACAGCAGCCGGTGCGTTAATGGTCATTGACGTACTAACTTTATCCAGCGGAATCGAGTCGAAGATTGTCTCCATATCTTTAAGGGAGGAGACTGAGACTCCGCACTTTCCAACCTCTCCTTCTGCTCGGTCGCTGTCAGCATCGTAACCGTAGAGTGTGGGCATGTCAAAGGCGATCGAGAGCCCCGTTTCTCCTTCATTCCGAAGATACTTTAGCCGCCTGTTAGTCTGATCGGCCGTGCCGAAACCTGAAAACATCCGCATCGTCCACTGCCTGCCCCGGTACATTGTAGGGTAGACCCCGCGAGTGTAGGGAAACCTGCCAGGCAAGTTGAGATCTCTGTCATAATCACTATCAATGTCAGCCGGCGTGTAGATTCTCTTTAGCGAGATGCCGGAGAGATTTTCAAATTCTTGCTTCCGTTCGGGAGTCTCCGCTAAGTACGGCGACAGGATTGTCTTTTCCCAGTTTTTCACATTCTCCTTTAGAGCGTTCAACCTCGCCTCATCGAAACGACCAGGAAACATACTCTTCGTTCCTTCAATTTCTTTCAATTTGGTAATCCAGTAAGAATCATCAGTCATTACAAAGCGATCTCCAGTTCTTCCAAAGTCAATGACCTTCTATCGCGTATTTTTCGGTTGTGGTTTCACAATCGCTCAAATAAATGCGAAGATGGCAAATTAGAGCCCATTTCTTCGAGAAAAATTAATTTGTGAGAACCAAAGACCTTGAACACATTTGAAGTACATAGAATACCGGTCAAGTTCTGAGTTCAATTCCGACAGGGATACTTACTGTACTCACTGCCTTGTTCCGTTCGGCGACAACGACGAGCTTGGTAGATGCGAGCAAACAGATCACGTCACGCATGCAGAATGCACTAAACACGATCCCTAAATCAGATTTCAATATGACTGCGAGTGAATCGTATTTAGTTCCCTTCGACAAGCCGTTCGTGCAAGGGTCCAATACCGCGTACTGAAGAGCCTGAAAAGTGCTCTTCGACAGATTTCTAAAGCTATTGTGGCGAAGCCGAGCTATTTTTCACTTCTTCAACGGAGTTACTGAAACTGCCCCGAAATTAGGTAGTTTTGGACCTACCTACCCAAGGGTCATCCCCTCAGGTTTCAAATTTTGGCGCCCCGAATCGACTCGTCATACTTTCGATCCAGGTTCTCAATCAATGACGCGGCAAACTTGATCAAATTCTCCTTTCGCCCTGTCTCCTTGAAAAGACTCGTTGCGGTTGCAGAGATCCTTTCGATTTCAGTCGGGTCATTGTTGATGTTGACTCCGATTCCAAGGTAGACAATTGACTCAGAACCCTGAATTACTGCGTCCGCTAGTACCCCTGCAATTTTCCTTCCATTGTAGTAGACATCATTGGGCAGCTTGATTGTACACCCAAGTCCGAACTCACGAAAAGTCTCCACGATTGATCCCGTTGCAAGGGCCAATAATCTTCCGACTATTTCACCGAAACGAGGAAGTAATACGATGGTCATCCAAAGTCCTCCGTTCTGAGAGTGCCAAGATCTACCTTCGCGACCCTTGCCGGTTGTCTGAACTTTGCTGATCACCACATCGCCTTCGCGGTTGCTTCTTAGCTCGTCTGCTGCGTACGACTGGGTCGAATCAACTGACTCTAGAACGAGTAGATTGTTTGCATGGAGTCTTCGAAGATTCTTACGGTTCAATAACACCTTGAGCTCCTCCTCTTCCTCCGATAATCTAGTGGGTTCCAATTAATTTGCTCTGGATCCTGTTCCTGATTTCATTTTAACGATTTTACTAGATAAT
>DATNHH010000268.1:0-3224 GCA_035605055.1 Nitrososphaerales archaeon | reverse complement strand
TGTTTTGAAGAGAGGAACTTTGGGATTTCAGCGAGGAAATAACCCCCTGCAGAGCAGTGATGTTGCGACCGTCGCTAGATCAGATTCTGATTTAGAGATTCAACTTGATTTGTCAGATTCGTGTTAGCCGCTCGGTACGTAAGTATCAGAGTAGCCGCCGTCTGAACGGTACTTTGTTCCTGAGTTAGGTTCCTCTGGAGAGCATTTACCAGCTGTTTTTCGGTTTGTAAAGGGGCTTCGTACTGAGAGTAGGTGTAGTAAGCAAAGTAGCTGGTGAACGAGAGCAGTACCAATAAGATGACGATAATTGCTACAACTTTTGACGAAAATTTCTTGCCAATTCTCGCGACGATCCTTGCTTGGCTGATCCCATAGTTTGGGGTTCCCGCCACAATGTAATTCATTACCTGGTCGTAACAGTCGGGACACACGTCCAGTAGTTTCTTAGATTCTCCAACAATGGGCCTTTTGCACCTGTCGCATATGAGCATGCCTAATTTGTGGGCAGGGCAAGATATGAATGCGTTGCGAGTAAATTTTCTTGATAACTAAACTATTGAGAAGTACGAGAAAAAGAGGCTAACCATCGGCCGGGGTAACGATTTTGAACGATCCCCTAGAAAATAGCTTGTGTGGAAATCTGTAAGTTCGACTATAATCCAAACTTCCAGGTCTTCGTTTGACTAGATGATTTCGAATTCTTCTGTGCTGCGTCTTTCAACTTCGTCATTCAAAGCAGTGATCTTTCTTAGAGCAATCAGTTTCTGACTGGAATCAGATACTGTCAAATTTGAGGATAGCTTTCTCTCAATGGAATCCAGTTGCATTTGATAAAAAAGTAGATCTTGGTGGAGATCTGTCTTTGAAGCTCTCTTAAGATTGTAAGAATATTGAAGAAGATCAATGTCAGCAGGGCTACGCTCATATTTCGGATTTGCGAACGCACTTTCACTCATTTCAAATCGTGTATCTGCATTCAATCGGCGTTAAAAGGCTTCAATACAGCTTTTGCATCTCGAAAAATTACCAAAGCGTACATTGTTACTATACGCGGACGCAATGAGCCATTTTTCTCATTAATTAGAGAAAAAAATGGAAATTGTGGGAATTCTTATGCGCTTCTTCCGACTGAATTCTGGGAAATAATTATTTCGTCAAACGCGTCATTCCTTCACCTTTAGAAAGCAGGAAGATACCCGTCTCTGCAAGAAAATTAGGAAGGACCTTCACTCTCCTCCCACTAGTTATGAAAGCTGAATCTTTGATTCTGATATTTCTTGCCTTGCAGTACTCGATAAAGTTCGAAATACTCAGGAAATGCAAATTCGGGGTGTCGTACCACTCAAAAGGTAACGCGGGTGTCACTGGAACCTTTCCGCGGAAAAGTATCTGGAACCTGACCGAGTACCTGCCGAAATTGGGGAAGCTCACAATGAGATTTTTTCCGACGCGCAAAGCGTCTCCAAGTACATAATCCGGCCGCTTTGCCTGCTGGAGGCTCTCACTGAATATTACGAAATCAAAAGAGCTATCTGGGTATCCAGACAAACCGGCATCGATATCTTCATGAAAAACATTCAGACCCCTTGCGACACATTTGTAGATTAGCTGTTCATCGATCTCGGTCCCGTGGGCACGCACATTCTTTTCCTTTACAAGGATTGAAAGTAGCTCTCCGTCCCCGCAGCCAAGATCTAAGACACTCGAGCCCTCACCGACCCAATCAACGATTATTTTGTGCTCGAGTTTCATTTACAAGAGTTCCCTTAGAATTTCCATTTGTGACAGAATTAAGAAAGTGAGTGATCAAGTGCGTCTCCTCATCAACCTTCAAGAGGAACGCATCATGTCCATACGTTGAGTTGACTTCAACATAGGTCGTTTCAAGACCAGCCAGCTTGCATGCCCTCACTATTTCCTTAGATTGATAGGCAGGATATAGCCAATCAGATTTGAAGGCGATTACCATGACTTTTGTTTTGACACCTTTGAAGACCTGATCAATATTCTTCAAGTCCAGCAAGTCAAAGTAGTCCATTGCCTTCGTTATGTAGAGGTACGAATTCGCGTCAAACCTCTTTACAAAGTCGTCGCCGCGATATTCAAGGTATTTTTCAACTTCAAAGACCGGCTCAAACTTTGAATCCTTCGTGGGTCTCCTGGTTCTCCTGCCAAACTTCTCATTCATCGAAATATCACTCATGTAGGTTATGTGCCCAACCATTCTCGCGACTGCGAGACCCTTCACCGGTGCCTCCTGACCATAATAGTCCCCACCCCTCCAGTTGGGGTCAGCAATAATCGATTGCCTTCCAACTTCGTCCAGAGCTATTTGTTGAGGGGAGTGTTTCATTGTCGTCGCAATTGGAATCGCAGAGCGGATCTTCTCTGGATAAGAAACCATCCACTGCAACACCTGCATTCCTCCCATCGATCCCCCGATGACAGACATCAGCTTCTCTATTCCCAAGAAGTCAACGAGGAAGCGCTGCGCATTCACCATGTCTCGAACCGTGATAATGGGAAATTCTGATCCGTACGGTCTCCCAGTCTTCGGATTTATTGAGGATGGACCGGTCGAACCCCTGCAACCGCCCAAAACGTTAGAGCAAATTACAAAGTACTTATCAGTGTCAATAGCTTTCCCGGGGCCAATTATTGTGTCCCACCATCCGGGAGTTGCCTTTTGCTCGCCCAAACTAGCAGCATGTGCGTCACCAGAAAGCGCGTGTAGCACCAAAATTGCATTCGACTTTGAGCTGTTGAGCTCACCATATGTTTCGTAGGCTAGCGTAATTGGCCCGAGAGTATCTCCACTTTCGAGTACCATCTCGTGTGGTGGCCTGGCGAAAGTGAAGTACTTCGTTTTGTTTTGGAGAATAGAATGGGTCTGGTCTATCATGCTTCAGGTGAGGCGCTCCGAACAGCTTTCCCATCCTATTTGTGAAGAGAGAATCTAAGTGTACCGCTCATTTCCTCACTGTGTAGCAGCTCTAAGAGCTTGATCAAGGTCGTCTTTGATATCCTCAAAGTCTTCAATTCCGATGGAGAGCCGAACATAATCCTCGGTAACACCGGTTGCTTCCTGCTCCTCTTTGGTCAGCTGTTGATGTGTCGTCGTCGCGGGGTGAATTACCAGACTCTTGGAATCCCCAATGTTAGCAATATGAGAGAACAGTTTGACAGAATTGATGAACTTCTTTCCCGCGGGAGCTCCACCCTTG
>DATNHH010000267.1:0-4237 GCA_035605055.1 Nitrososphaerales archaeon | reverse complement strand
TCTTTCTTTGCACGATCGATTTCGTTTCGCACAACTGCACAAATACCTTGAAGGAAATGTACTACAAAGACCTGATTCAAGCACTACGATAATCAGATCTGTTTTTGTAACTAGTTCTGAGCCAAGAGGATTTTGAAACTCAAGAAGTCAGGGAATTTCTTAGAGCCTGTTTTCTAATGGAAGCTACTGCCTCTTGCAAATTCCCGT
This sequence comes from Nitrososphaerales archaeon, assembly GCA_035605055.1. GTDB lineage: Archaea > Thermoproteota > Nitrososphaeria > Nitrososphaerales > CADDZS01 > DATLTL01. The sequence continues at coordinate 4,030 of DATNHH010000267.1, read as the reverse complement.
TCTCCAGGTTCGAGATTTGAAACTCGTTCTTCAGCTCTGCGATGATCGAAGTTTGGATCAGTCCGTAGCCAAGGCCGAACAACGACGACATCGCTTTTGAGAATTTCTCGATATTTCTAGGAATTTTGTCCGGTTCCATTCCAGTCTCCGTCTTAAACTGCCAGAATGATACTGAGCTCACTCCCTTTCCAATTTTTTCAAGAGCTCTTGTGATGCTCGCCATTATTCTTTCATCAACATCATTCGACAAGAGCGTCCGATCACGTTTTATCCTGTAGGTTGCTCACTAGACAAACTTTCTTTGAGAAACAGTTTCACTTTAGAGACGATCGCACGCGAATCGACGGAGGAATCTACTGCGAGTGAAATTATTGCGCTCTCCGAAAATATTGGGACGAGTATCGTCTTGTAGCCTTCTCTCCAAATTGTAAGGAATTCTACTTTCTCGCCGTAGTCGTCCATTTTTCCCGCGATGCTCAGAAGAAGTGAGTACCAGCTTCCCCACATGTTTGTGCCGAGGGATTGTTGTCTCGCAAATTTTTGCTCGTATCCTGGTCTGACTTTTCCCCCGAGCAGGTCGGCATCGGAATTGACGAGAGATACTCCCATAACTAGACTGAACTTGGATAAAACATCGTTGACGAGTCTCTCTGCACGATCATTTCCATCATCACCGCTAAAAAGTGAAACGTTCATCGCATCACAAGTTGACAAATTAGCTTTTGAAATCAAAAAGGAAATGGAGCCTGCTTCCTAATCCACCTTCCATACCTTGTGTCGTAGGGAGATTCGGGCAAAGATCAAGTTACGGCTAAAGGCGTCACCGGCGATCCTGTTCCGCCCCGAATTCGAAGCGGCAGGCAGACGAACAAAAATTCCGAAACTCGATCCCGGGAAACCTCTTCGAGGAAAAGATTCTCAATCATCCTGATCCCGTTTTTCGTGATCAAGTACTGGTGGACATCATCCGCACCCCTTACCTCCTTCGAAGGATCGACCTCGACATTCCAAGTGTCAGAACCGACAACAACCGCGCCTTGATTCGCGAGCCATTCGGCGGCGGACAGGTCGATGCCCGGAACGGGGCCCAAGAATTTTGTGTTGTCAGACATCCAGTACCTGCCCCAGCCGGTTCGAATCAATGCCACATCTCCCTCTGTTATTTTCATCTTAGCTGCCTCCATGCAATTTCTGATCTCCTTTGCAGAAATCGCGTAACCGCCCTCCAGCGCCGTTACTTTTGAAAAAGAAGCAACATCAATCAAAACACCTCTCGTAAAGATTGGAGGCGTCTTCTCGATGCCCAGCTTTTCTGTGCCGAACGTCCCCATTATTTCTTCAGAAACGTGCCCATTGTACAGTTTTTCCCCGATCGAAATATGATTTAACCCGTCGATGTGCGTACCGGTATGGTCCGCCATCTCAAGCCGGGTGTTCATCCCGCCGGCGTTGTTAGTCTTTCCCGGAGACTTCAGATCCACACTGTGCCGACGGAATGTGGTGTAAAGAAAGTGGCCGTGGAAGGAGAGGCTCGGTATCCCCTCTTCGAGGATATGAGCAAGGTTGTACGTCTTTCCATTTTTGACCAGACGAGCAGCTTGGATTATTTTTGATGGGTTGATTGCACCAAGGGCACCAACCTCATCTTCTGCTCCCCACTTTGACGGATACCAATTGTCTGCCATAACTCTCCGTGGTTGTGCGGGATCCGGTTAAAGCACTTTTGATTTCTCTCCAGATTATTTCGGTATTGCCTTTGGGTTCATGATTAAATATTCGGTATTTTGCAAATTGAATCCCATGTCACTAGAATCCGACTCTCTTGATATGCTGAAGGAGCTCTCGGAATCCTTCGGGCCTTCGGGCTTTGAACGGGAAACGGCAGCGATTGTAAAACGGGTAGGTTCGCAACAAGCGGATGAAATATTGCACGATAAGATCGGTTCGGTAATTCTCAAGAAACGTGGGTCGAGCGAATCGCCCAAGATTCTCATGGCGGGACATCTGGATGAAGTCGGATTCGTGATAACTGGAGTTGATCCCCTGACGGGATATCTTACTTTTGCCGCGCTGGGCGGCTGGTTTGATCAAGTTCTCCTGGGTCACAGAGTGACGATCAGGACGCGCAAGGGTGACGCGATAGGAGACATCGCTGCAAAGCCGCCACACCTTCTGACCGACGAGGAGAAGGAAAAGGTTGTGAAAAAGGAAAATATGTTCATCGATGTTGGCGCTGACAGTCCTGTTGTCGCGATGGACGAGCTCGGAGTCCGGATAGGCGATCCGGCGGCCCCACGAACGCCATTTACAATGGTACGGGGCAACCGCATAGCGATAGGAAAAGCATTCGACGACCGTGTAGGGACGTTCGTCGGGCTGGAAGTCCTGCGTCGGATAAATCTTGGAAAAATTGAGCACCCGAACACGATATACGTCGGCGGAACAGTTCAGGAGGAAGTGGGCTTGCGTGGTGCAAATACCGTCGCCCACATGGTCGACGCTGATGTCGCATTTGCCCTTGAAGTGGATACAGCGGGAGACGTTCCTGGATTGAAGCCAAGCGAAGCTCCATCAAAGATGGGAAAAGGGCCCAGCATACTGACTTTCGACGCTTCAATGATACCGAACCAGGAGCTCAAGCGGTTCGTAATAGAAACGGCAGAATCTGAAGGAATACCGTTCCAGCTTTCGACCGTGACGAAGGGAGGAACCGACGCGGGTAGGTTCAATCTGAATAAGGCTGGATGTCCTTCAATCGTGATAAGCGTACCAACAAGGCACATCCATTCGCACGAATCAATCGTGGATACGAGAGACATTGATGCTACGGTGAAGCTGATGCTTGCCCTAATTCAGAAACTTGATCAGAAAACGGTGAAGGGATTCACGCAGAATTGAGGGATGGATTCGACAGCAGTTACAAGCAACCCGGCCCCCTAGGCTCCCACCCCTATTCAGGTACTATTCTCAGTTGTGAAGATCGTATTAATTCCTTAAATCGACAAAGGCCTATTTCTCTCTAACGTAGAATAGTTTTGGGCAACCATGATGGCAGTAGCTCTACGAAATACTCAATTATTCTGGCTATCGTGATCGTTATCGTCGCTGGAGTGTATTTGAGCTACGCACTAGGAAGTAGCTCTACAACATCCATTACTACACGGGCCAGTTCCGAAAGCACGACGCCAGTGATTGACGGTGTCGTAACCGGATACGTAACAGTAGGGCCATCGCAACCAGTTTGCTCTGCCAACGAGTCGTGCGATGTTGATCTCACCGGTTACAGCCTAGAATTCGCGTCGCAGTGCCCCGTCACATCTACGTGTCAAACGCAAGTGAGCAAAGCTGCGTTGTCTCCCAGTGGCCATTATTCGGTACTCCTGCCGGCTGGAAACTATACCGTGACCGGGCTTTATCCGAACTGCAACTGGCAGGGTTGTTCCTCCACTTTTCCAAAGTCGGCCGTGGTTGAAGGAGGAAATCAGCTCGTGCTCAATATTAACATCGACACAGGAATCAGATAATTAGGTAGAAAGATCGTCGCCCATTACCCTTCCTGAAATTCTTGCTTTTCTTCGAGCTCGAGATAGAGAGTTTCCTTGTGAATCGTGTCTATGTGGGAAAGTACTTCCTTTCTGGTTCGAAAGTTTGAATTACAGTACGGACACTGGTGTCCTTTTACCGGCTCGACGATCGGAAGTGGAGAGGAACGCCTCCTTCTATTCCCGACGATCTGGGACTGTGTGAGGGTTCCAATGAAAACTCCGTCCTCCATCACCGCCAGTCTCCTCATTCCGCGATTGATCATTATTCGCAAAGCATCTTGGATGTCGGCGTCCGAGTTGATTTTTACAAGCGGCGAGGACATCACTTCCCTAACCCTTGTCCTTGCGACGTCGCGTCCAGCCGCGAGAACCCTCGTCAACAAATCCCACTCCGTCAGGATGCCGATTGGATCGCCGCCAGTTTCAGCAACTATGACGCTTCCTACTTGTTTGTCCCGCATTAATTTCGCAGCGTCATGAACAGC
>DATNHH010000266.1:0-7014 GCA_035605055.1 Nitrososphaerales archaeon | reverse complement strand
GTACGTCACTGCAAACAAGAACGGAGACAACATAATCAGAGAAACATTCGTGACTCTAGGCAAATCTGGCGGCGACGAAAAGGCGGATGCCGAGGCGATTGGAAGATTGATCAGTCTATACCTCCAGCACGGCGGAAGCATACAGGAAGTAATCCACACACTCAAAGGAATTCAGGGTCGGGACGTTTCGTGGGACAATGGTCAACAACTACTCTCTGTACCGGACGCAGTTGCGAAGGCACTTGCCAACCTGAATGGGACCACGATAGAATCAAAGCCGGAACTCAAGCACTGTCCCGACTGTGGCGAAAGCAGCATCATATACGAGAATGGATGTTTCCGTTGCACGTCTTGCGGTTACTCAAAGTGTAGTTAGAGAAAACTTCATCGGCGTGCGTTGAATTCACGAGTGAGCTGTTAGCTGTGCTTATTCACTCAGGAATTGGTATACTTTTGCCAACTATTATGGATTGAGTATCAGCGATAACAGCGCTGCCCTAACATTTCGGCCGTACTGCATCTGTTTGAAGTACCGCGCTTGAGGGGTCTGATCGACATCCTGTCTTATTTCATCGATGCGGGGAAGTGGATGCATTACGATCGCATCCGGCTTCATTTTCTTTACATGTTCAGCGTCGATGAAATACGATCCCTTTACCTTTTCGTACTCCTGCTCATCTGGAAATCGTTCCTTCTGAATTCTGGTCAGATAAAGGACGTCGAGATCAGGCAAAATCTCCTGCAAGCTCTCGTTTTCGACAAGCTCGATTGTTTTTGATTTTCCGGGGACGTTGCCTAGATCGTGCGTCGCCTCCTGCCGTATCTTCAGCCCCGGAGGAGAGACGAGATTTATCTTCACATCGTATTTTGCCAAACCGTAAATCAAAGAATAGACCGTACGCCCAAATCTCAAGTCACCGACGATTCCGATCCTTAGACCGTCGATTCGCTTTTTTTCCTTCATGATGGTGTAGAGATCGAGCATCGCCTGTGTGGGATGCTCTTCGGTACCAGCACCTCCGCTGATTATCGGCTTCCAAGCGATCTCGGCTGCAAATCTGGCGGCTCCTTCCATCGGATGCCTAAGCACGAGAACATCTGAGTTTGCTTCCACGACTCGAACTGTGTCCGCGAGAGACTCTCCTTTTTCAATCGAGGTGGTCCTTATCTCGCTAAAGCCGACCGAAATGCCTCCTATCGAAGCCATTGCTGATTCAAAGCTGAGCCGAGTCCTAGTGCTCGGTTCTAGAAACATAATGCCAAGAATGCGGCCCTCTCCGAGCGCGACCTTCTCGCGATACTTCATGTCGATCAGTTTGTCAGTGGTCGCGAAGAGGAGATCGAGCTCGTCGCGTCTGAAATCTTTCATCGATAATATATCGCGTCTGAAAAATGGATTAGGCAAATAGATCCTCTCGAATCTTGGTCAATTGATTCTCTTGCATCTCTCGGAATAAGAGTTTGTATGTTATCGGGCCCAAATCATTTGATATTTCTGCCATCATAATTATTGCTAGTTGTTTCACGCAAACGTTTAAAGCAATTTTTTGGCCCCTTTCTTCAGTCCGGCTGGGTCTATCTTGAGCAAGAGCGTTTATTCAGGAACAAAGGCATTCGCCATCAAGGGATCGATTCTAACCCACGAACAGCTAGACGAGCTTGCAGACTCTGACAGCCTCGATACATTTGTTTCGAAGCTAAAGGGAACACCATACGGGGACGCGCTCTCTGACCTCCAAAAGCCCTTCGATGCGGTCAAGATAGAACTTGCCCTTCGTCACCGTCTAGTGAAGGTTGCGAGATCAATGATCACTGCTACGTCTAACTCCAAGGTATTGCAGGCGTATTACTCCAAATTTCTCGCTGACAATCTAAAAACTATTTTGAAGGGAATGGCCCTCGAGAAAAGCTACGAGGAGACTTCGAGATTCGTTGATCTTTATGCGGAGGAACTGGCTGGGAGCAGGGATGTCATCGTAAGAGTTCTAGCTTCACGGAGACTGGACGAGGCAGTTTCTACGTTAAGATCAACTCAGTACGGCGAAGCTGCGGAAGCCGCCGCGAAAGCGTTCACCGAAACGAAGAACTTTCAGGTTTTCGATATTTTCATCGACCGAGCTTACTATCGCACTCTGCTCAATGGTTTCCTCGCTGAAAGAACCGACAAAACAGATCTTCGAGAGCTACTCGCTCTGGATATCGACGGGTTTAATGTCACCTCGGTTCTTCGGGCGAGGGAGTGGGGGCTGTCTCCGGCCGATGCAGAGCAGCTCATCGTCGAACCCGAGTTCAAGGTATCGCGGGAGATCCTGGTTGCGCTCGCAAGATCGGAAGCTCCAGGGGAGTCGATCTCTCAGTTGGATAAGACTCCATACGCCGGGTTGATTACCCAGCAGGACGCGACGAATCCCGCCTGGATTTCTATGCTGGAAGCTGGTTTTGAACGATTAAGACTTAGGGCAGCGAAGAGAACTTTCACCTGGGACATCTTTAGCATCAGCGAGGCCCTAGGAATCTTGAAACTATTGGAGTTTGAAATAAGGGCACTCGCAGCAATAGGATTCGGAATCGAACAAAAGATTCCGAGGAATCAGATTATGCAGAAGATCTCAGGGTACGTAGAGTCATAGAACCGGACTCTCCTGCTGCATCTGCCTAATCTTCCACTCCAGAGCCTGCTTGAACTCTGCGTTGTCAATAAGGTTCAGATTCTTACCGCAGGTGGGACACTTGAAGAAAGCCTCCATAGCTTCCTCAAAGGTCAGCTTCTTGCAGGTCGGAGTATCGCAGCTGTAAAATTCGTGCTCCTTCTCGTAATCCAGCCTCTGCTTCAGGCGCTCAAGCGCTTTTTTCTTCTGCGTCTCGATGAAGCCGTCTACTTGGTCTCTCTGGGCTTTCCAGCGGTACACAAACCAGCCTCTTTTCAGGTCGCGAACCCTGATTCCCGAGATTAGGGACCTGCCGAAGAGATCGTAAAGCGCCTTTCGAACCGAGTTTATCTTTAGCCCCGTCGCGCTTGCAATTTCTTCATCGGTTGCATTTTCATTGTTCAGCAGTGCCCTAGCTACCTTCACGTAATCTTCTCCACCCAAGAGGCTTGCAATCTTTACAAAAGAATCCTCATATTCAATTTTCATTTACAAATTCAACCTTCTTGCTCCGCAAACTTGGTTTTATCCTCAATCTAGCCTTGCTAAAGGTATTATACAGCTCTTCTCCCATAAAAAGCCTATCAAGGAAGACTGCAAGCGCGGCAACTTCACTGTGCGGCTGGTTTCCAACCGAAATATTATGATCGACGGAGGAGTAAATTTCGGCAGGGACCTTTTCCGCGCCAATGATCAAAAGCAATTCTCCTGCGCCTTTTCTTCTTAGTTTCTCTAACCCGGTGTCTAGTTTCTCGCCATACATCGTAAGGTGGACCTTTATTCCCTTCCAGTTCCGAACGAATTCTCTCCAATTCTTGATGTAGACAACTTCGAACTCTCCACCCCAACTTTGACTCAGACGATTAATCGAGTCAAGCGTATGGTCATCCGCACCCGTCAGCACCAGTTTTTTCGCGCCGAATGCTCTAGAGACTAGGCCGATGTGTGTGCTGATCCGTTCGTCCCTGACGAGGCGATGTCCCAGTCTTAGGACGGTCACTGAAAATTTTTGAGGGACTACGCCAGAGGCAGAATCACGGGGCTTCATCTTCGAACAGAGTAAGCGAGACTAATTGTCGCTGGATATTTCGTCTTCAGCTGATACGAAGAGCTGAATTTTCAAGAAATGCTCTAACTTTCGGGCAAGTGCATCAGTCGGCTTTATAGAACCTGCTTCAAGATGACTAATCACAGAGGGTTTCTCATTGATTTTCATTCCGAGCTCATCCTGTTTTATCCCCAGAAGTTCTCTCGCGCTCTTGATAGTCTTGCTGTAATCCTCGCGCAAAACCATTTCTTCATTTTCGTAGTAATTACTGGAAGGACCGATCGAAGAAGGACCAGACCGGTTCGGGCTCCTTGGAGCAGACGAAAAGCCGGCCCCGCTCGCAGGTCGTTGAGGCCTCGCAGCTGGCTTTGAAACACGCGCCGCTGTCCCTAATTTCGAACAGTTGTTGCAAACTCTGAAAACTCCGCCGTCAATGTTTACAACTTGAACATCGCCACGGATGTTACTGCCACATAGTTCACAATTCAACTGAAATTCCAAATCCAACCCAAGTGAAACACGCATTTATGTGCTTTGCAGGTAGAGGTTCATCCAATATCGAGGTAAGTCACGACTTGGAAAAAACCAAGACCCAAATCAAAAATCGCAATTCGAAAAGAGAGCAATTCGACAAATCAAAGACGATGATGAGCCTGGATTACATTTTTGGTTCAAAGACTTCAGGGAGGATGGATTTTTCAAAAGTAGCTTTCGTGCATTCTAGAAGAACGGGAAGAATAAGGCACCTGACTGATAAGACAACTGGGAATGTGCTCTTCAGCTTCCGTCCTAACGGAACAATCGCTCCAACAGTAGCGGGAGCAGGTCTGATGGCATCGAGAAAAAATAATTCGAGGGCAAGATCTTCACGAAATTGGGAGATTATTGTAATCGATGGCGTCTCTGAAGTCGTCTCCAAAGGGAAAACCGTGTTCTGTAAACATGTCGTGTCGTGCAGCGATTCGCTCCGTCCCGGAGAAGACGTTTCCATCGTGAACGAGAAAGGAGAGCTACTCGCCGTGGGAAAAACCGTTGTTGGAGGGCCTACCATTAAACAATTTAAGAAGGGACAGGCTGTTAAGATCCGAGAGGGTTCCGCCTAGATGCCGCAGATGAACTTGGACAACCGACAGGCACGTCGAATGATGGATCGCATGGGCGTGAGCATGGATCAGATTGACGGAGTCGAAGAAGTCATCATCAGAACTGCTGAGAAAGATCTCGTCATCAAGAATGCAAGCGTTTCTGAAGTAAGGATGAAAGGTCAGGCGAGAATTTTTCAAGTCTCTGGCGAGGATGTTGAGGAAAGAATGCGCGAGAAACCGAAGTACACGAAAGAGGACGTGTTACTTGTTGCTCAACAGGCCAATGTTTCGGAAGCTAAAGCCGAACAGGCATTGAAGGATAACGACGGAGATCTTGCAACATCAATTTTGAAGCTCTCGTCTTGACACCGAAAGTTACTGCAAACTTTAAGACAGTCGCGCAAATCCGTAAATAGTAACTTTAATTTTTTCATGCAGATTTTGAAATTTTTCTCTTTATTTTGAAAGTAATGGAGCTGAAATATGTTGGCAGTTGAGGCGAAAACAAAAACCCAGGGCGGCGAGCATTATACGGATGCGAGTGCTTCGAAGATACAGAATGCGATTACCGTTCTTTCAGAAATGGAAACTAGACTGGACGATCTTACTTCTCAAGTAGCCGATTTGAAGCGAAAATTGCTGAACTTCGCAGAAACAGAGTCCGAGAAGGCGAAAGCTGAGGTCATTGAACAAGCAAACAAGGAAGCTCAGGATGCCCTCGACCTAGCGAGAGAATCCGCGCAGAAGGAAGCGAGTTCAATCGTCACGAAAGGGACTGCAGATACAAATGAATTAAGAGCAAAAATTACCGGCAAAGTTTCTGATGCGGTAAACATTATCGTTAGCTCGGTCCAATCGGTCTGAGTTGCGCTGTTTTGTGTTGGAGGATGATTTTGATTCTTGAGGGTAGTAGCAATCGGCAGCCGCGGTTTCGTAACTGGTTTTGAACTTGCGGGTATGGACGGGATCAGAGTTGAGAATTCCCAGGAAGCCCTTACTCAAATCGAGAATAATCTAAGCAAAACTGACGTTGCGTTAATCCTCGTATCAGACGATGTTTCGGGACCAATTCATGATACATTAACTGAGATCAGAACGAAGCGACCGATGCCGCTCATCTATGAAATACCGGCTCCGGGAAGCAAAAAGGAAAAAGTCGAATATCGAGCGATGCTAAAATCAATCCTGGGAGTGTAGAGCGATTATGAGTGGAATAGATTATACGGTAAAGAAGGTTAGCGACGAAGCCCTAAATGAAATGGTTCAGAGCGTTGCTGAGTCAAAGAACGCGGCTCTGGAAGTAGTTACAAGGAAAATGACGGAAGCCCAAGCAGAGGCCGTAAGAATTTCTGAGCAGCAGAGAAGACAGGCCGAAGCCCTGAAACGACAGATTATCGGAAGCGCGGAGATGACATCCAGGAACCGAACCTTGGAAATTATTGAAGAGAATCTGAACGCTGCTTTTTCTCAAGCGCTGGATAAACTACGGTCCTCAACAAGTGGAGCTGATTATGTCAGGATCGTAAAGTCTCTCGTGCTAGAAGGCATCGAAGAAGTCGGTGGAAACGATTTTGTTATTTCTGCGAACACCCATGATCAGCAGGTCCTTCAACAAGTTATTGACGCTGTTTCTGCTGAAAAGGGAGTAAAGATTTCTCGATCAGCTTCGCGACTTTCGAATAGCGTAGGAGGAGTTGTTGTCTCGTCTGAAGACGGTTTTGTGACGTTTGACAATTCTTACGAAGCTCGGCTTGAAAGACTAAAGCCCGAGTTGAGAAAAAAGATTGCCCAGTTATTCACTGGAGCCTAACAGAAAGACATTTTGGATTAGAGTTGGTGTGAAAGAAATATGGTAGTCAAAGGAAAAGTAATCTGGATCAGCGGACCGGCTGTAAAGGCAGATGGAATGGCTGCCTCGAAGATGTACGAGACTGTCGAAGTCGGTGAGGCGAAGATGGTCGGCGAGGTCATTCGGCTGACAGGTGATGTTGCTTTCGTTCAGGTTTACGAATCGACCTCGGGTCTGAGGCCCGGAGAACCAGTTTACGGTACTGGACTTCCGTTATCGGTTTCCCTCGGCCCAGGGATGATGGGCAATATCTACGACGGTCTTCAGAGGCCTTTGAGTATCATTGCGCAGAAATCCGGAGCTTTTATTGGAAAGGGTGTCACGGCTCCTCAGATTCCTCAAGACAAATTATGGGACTTTACTCCCAGAGTCAAGGTTGGTGAC
>DATNHH010000265.1:0-5254 GCA_035605055.1 Nitrososphaerales archaeon | reverse complement strand
AGCCCATAATGGTCTAAAATCATGACGGAATCTGGCTTCTAAAGCCATTATCGTTTTGTAATAAGTACGCCTTATACTGGGACAAAATCCTTGACACCATTGCACACTTCTACTCATTATATCGCTGACTAATTGATAGTTCAACCTGGAAACCAATTCTTCGTGTTACAAAGTTTGAGATGCAGGATTAGGTCTTGAGAAGACGACCCAAATTCTGATTTCCTGTTCGCAAATTCGTAAAAGAAAGGGGAAGAGAATTATATTATGTCATAAATATAATATATAGTCTTAAATGCGATGAGATTCAGGGTTCTGCGCTGAATTTTCGTTGACAACAACTCAAATCAATAAGCAGATCTTGACGTCCGGCGTAGTTAGCCAGAAAAAAAAGTTGAAACTCGGTGTAGTAAGCACAATTTGCCTCGCAAAGACTCATGACGCTCGCACTAATGACGAGGTCGTAATTCCAATCCACGGAAGCTTCAAGAATAGACCGGAAAGAATAGTAGAAATTCTGAAGGTAATTGACATGGAAATCGAGAACGGGTACGCACCTCTTCTGATTCATTGCAAGAATGGTCGCGACCGTTCTCCAACGATAGCCGCGTTGTACTTGTTTTACAAAGGCAAGTTTGACAGCTTCGATAATGCTCTAGAACACGTCAAAAGTAAGAACAGTTCGATAAAGCCGAAGAAGGCCTTCGTTGAATTTATCGGCGAACAGGTACTACATTTGATAGATTCTGAAGATACGGGCAAAGAACTAAGGAAAAACCAACGAGATACCCATCCGAAGCCGGCCGTAACTGAGAAGCAGGCATAGAAAACCTGTTTCTTCCTTCTTTGAGAAAAAACACGGCTGCTTTGGCGAACAGGACCGATCGCAGTGAAAACTTTTTTCTCACTCCGCGGTCTAGTTTTCTGCTTTTTTTCGATCTTTAGCTAAGAGAATAATCGTGGTCGCTCATCACTCACAACGTCCACGCTCACTAGGCTCTTACGACTCATCTTGGTGTCACATTGGCTCGATCAAGAACTGCAGAGTCTAGATCTGACAGAGTTACTTCCCACTTTCGGTAATACCCGTCGGTACCAAGGGTCGAGAATTTCGGATAGTTTATTGACCCAGATCGATTTCCCAGCTTTTTTGAAAATTGCTTCCGTTCTTAGATTTTGACTGATTTTTGATAGCGGGCCTGGTGGGATTTGAACCCACGACCTAAGGATGTCTCCGCGTGCTTCCTTGCCTAAGAGTCCTCCGCTCTGCCTGGCAACTCTCGCACTCCAATTGAAGGGCGATCTGAGCCACAGGCCCATTGCTAAGTGAAAACCTAGTTTTGAATATCGTAAAAAGTCTTTCATCGAATGTCTAATTTCTTGGCAATACTTTTCCAATCCCGGAAAGAACAGGATACTCGCTTAGTCAAGTCACTCCAAACAAATGGAACTACAGAATTTGGGCAAGATTAATCAGATTCTAAATCGAAAGTGTTACAGCTGGTGTGCGTGGCTACGACGGGCGATCTGAAGTTCGAAATGATGAACAAAATCGCACACCAGCGACTAATCATTGAAATATGTGAATCAGCGGCCTGCTCGCAGATTTCACAGATTTCAGAGAGTGTTAATCTATGTCTTGGCAACGGAAAGTCCCGTACAATTTGATCGCAAAGAATCAATTAGTGAGTAGGAATTTTCCTGTCATTGTCATCAGACTGATACAGCTTCAGAAAGTCGAGATTCTAGACCGAGTGATTTGTGGATCCTGAATCTAACCTGTGAAAATCGTCTGGATTCAAACTTCCTTTTATAATCGGATTTTTGGAATGGCTTGGCAGTGCGAGCAAAGGGCCGGTAGTTCAGTGGTAGCAACGCCCGCCTTGCAATCCTATTTCGACTAGATCGCGGGAGGTCCTGGGTTCAAATCCCAGCCGGTCCACTGACATTCATGTGTCTTTAGCGTTTATATTTTCTGAACTTGGATTCTATCAATTATCCTTCCCATTGTTCACGTAGTTCTTCTTGTCCTTCGATGCCTGTTTCGGTGATTGATCGTCCGATTGATCTTGGGGTTTGAAAAGCTCCCGCTGATTTTGTGACTTTCTCGGGCTCCTTATGGAATCAGATATTGATGTGTACAATTCATTCGTTCTTGTCTTCAAGATCTTGGTGGGCTTAGACCGCTCATCCATTTCAGCCAGAACGTCTTCGAGTTCGTCTTTGTCATTTTCCAGCTGGCTTGCAAACTCACCTTCAGTTATCTTTCCATCCATCCTAAGTTTTTCCAGATCACCGATGGCAGAAACAGCTCTAGCAAGTCGCACGTTTAGTTCTTCCTCCATTTCTGACTGTTCTATCGGGAAATTCCGTCTGATGTAGCGAGAGAGAAACACAGCTTGGAAAACAATCGACAAGAAAGCCACCCCTAGCACCATATTTGAAATAGTATCGATGTCACCCGAGGAAATCAGAGCAGACGTTGAGATCGAGGTCGCCAGCGCTATCGAAAGGGCCCCCTTCATTCCTCCCAGCATAGCAATATTTCGCCACTTGAGCGGAATCTTACGATCTGCCGTTTTTGAAAGTCTGTCGAATATCGTAAGAATCGGATAAACAGTGACAACTCTGGCTACAAGTACTGCTGCGTAGGCGATGAGAATCAGCTCCACGGATTGGGATAACTTCAGCAGATCCGTCCTCAAACCAATGTAAAGGAAAGCGATTGAATTGCCGACGAAAGCCGCGATCTCCCAAAAGCTTCTGATGGCTTCTCGGTTGGAGGGTCTGATTGCGGTCTTTATCGTCAGATTTCCAAAATATAGCCCTACAACAGAGACTGCGATCAGTCCGGAGAAACCAAACGAGGTCGCTATCACGTACGAACCGTAAACTACAGTTATAGTTAGGATCGTTTCAGTTAGGCGATCCGTAATCGAACTAGTCAAGACTTCGCCTGCAACTGAAACAACGAGCCCTACTGCAATCCCTCCTCCGAAGACTAGGATGAAATTCAGTCCAGCGGTGAAGATTGGGAGCTTCGAAGACACAATTGATCCCAAAATTAACGTGAATATGATAATTCCAGTAGCATCATTGAAGGCGGCTTCTGTGTCCAAGAGAGCCGATAGTTTCGATGGGACATTCAGTCTTCGAAAAAGTTCAAGAACTGTAGCTGCATCGGTAGGAGATATTACCGCAGCAAACAAGAACGAAATGTAAATAGGAAGACCAATGAACTTCCACAACAAAACTCCCCCCACGATCGTAGAGATCACCACTCCAACTGTGGCAAGGACCATTGCAGGCCTGAATACTGCTTTGAGGTCGTTCGATCTAACGTGAGTCAAAGCCTCGAAAATCAATGGTGGGACGACTAGACCAACGAAGAGCCCGCCGTTTTGTCCGCCATTGAGACTCAGAGTGTACGCCTTGATCTGGGAGACGGCCGTCTCAAAGATTCCTTGCCCCATCAGAAAACTGTTGGATAGTACCACGAGGACGATTCCAATGATGATGAGAGAAAGCGTGTAGGGAAGTTTCAATCGCACTGAAACGAGCGAAGCAACTAGAGTGATCACTAGGAAGATGGTCGCGAAAAGCTCTACGGAGAGCAACCGGAGTGGATAGCTGGTAAACTATAATGTAAATCTTCGCGATGATCTCGAAATTTACCATTCGAAGATTGAGTTATGGTCTGAGGCTTCTCAATACCCTCCCATAACAAAGCGGCCAAATCTCGCACCGGATACCGATTCCGATTTTGGCAGTTCCACGCAATACCCGTAACAGCGCCAACAAGTCTTGCATCTGCAACTATCATTTCTGGTGTGAGCGTGGTCTACATGGATATGCTTCAGTTTCTGCCTTTCCGTTATCTTCGTTAGCGAAATCTCTTTTGACATGAGGCCGGAAAAACAGGTACTAGTATATGGCCTTTACTTATAGATCCACAGGGCGTACTATATAGAATTCCTTATTCTTTATCCAGTGGTGCCTTAAATGAAACTGCGAAGATCGCTCTGTGCGGGATCAAAGCGCTGTATCGCCCTAGACCAATTTCTTGCTTTGTTCAACGCTCTAAACTTGGATCCAACAAATCGCCTGTTACCTTTGGAAGGTCGCTGAAGTTTAGGATTTACCTGCTCGATGCATTTTTCAGAATCTGGAAAGTAGTTCCAAACTCCGGCACCAGAATTTTTGAGCTCCCAAAATAGGTCACTCTTTTTGTGATTCAAGCCACGTTCGGTAACAAGAACGACATAGTCAAACCAATCCGAGTAACTTCTCACTTGATTAACTCCCCTTGAGATGCTGTCCGTTTCGGATTTGTACTCGAAAGCCCAGTAAAAGGAACCCATCTTACCTGCTAAATCCACAAGAGGATGCTTCGAGTAAATGCAGTCGAATTCGCCTGGGTACAATGAAAAACCCCTGGCCGCAAGATACTCCCTAAAACTGCTGTAACAGGGTTCTCGGTTGAAACGAAAAGGGCCGGGTTTGAGCAAGACAGAAGTAGTTAGTCCTGTCAGAGTTCCAATAAAACTCATGATTTGCATCAATCATTAATCTTCGGTCAAAGATGTTTAGCTAAGCATCTGAATTATTATCGAAACTTCGCCAGAATTGCTAAAGAAATTCATCAAAAACACAGTTTAGAGCGTGAGAAGGGTGGTTTTAGAGCGGCAAAACCGCCTTAAAATCGAGGCAGTTGGAGCACTTTGTCAAAGATTCTTTACTTTGCCAAACATTAGCGAACGTTCCTGTCTCAAGTTCTCGAGTAACATGGCTTACACAACCGGTCAAACATGGGGCGCGTTAAGGAAGGCATGGAAGGCATACAGGATCGCAAAGGTCCAGAACAGCAACACTGACATGGTAAAATATGCGACGAGAATCCGTTCGCTGCAGGCAGAGCTCGGAGTATCTCAAGCATCATTCCCAGACCTAAATCTGGGTTAGACCACTTCAGTTAGATGCTATTCCCTGAATGAGAGGCTCCAACGAGAGCTTTTCATTCTACACCTTCCCTTCTCTTTTTTCCGATAGTCCCAATGGATCTCGGAGAATTTTACTCAAACCGTTTTCATTTAATTCGAGAGATTGGACTCAAGCTGCAAAAACTTCGTTCAATGCATTCTGACCTTCCTGAGCTCCGTTCAGCTTGTTTTCAAGCTCGTCTGAGCTTAGAGAGCTTGAACGTAGCTCTTTCCGCGAAAAAGTACTCTCGTGTGTGAAACGCAGAAGAAAATTCTAT
>DATNHH010000264.1:0-3960 GCA_035605055.1 Nitrososphaerales archaeon | reverse complement strand
TACGTTCTCCTTGGCCTTCTCTATTATCTGCTGCTTTTCTTCTGCGGAAAGGCGATGAAATTTCTGCAAGCGTGAGGATTCGTTATTTGTGACTCCAAGATCTTTGAGCGTCTTTACGGTACTCTTTCTGGTATTGTAACCAGCGACTGGACCTTTCCGCTCACCAGTTTCCTTCATTGACTCAAGAATTTCGCCGATCTTGTCATCTATCCAGTACCTATACTCAATTGCCTTATGTTCCACATCAACGAGGCCTTTCTTTCTTGCTCTGATTTCCGTCTCTTTAATTAGAGACTTTAGGGCAAAAGCTTCGTCCAAACTCTTAGCATTTGAGATTAGGAGAGCAGCTCTTTCAATATTCGCAAGTGCTGCTTCGGGCTCTCCGACCTGATTGTTGCCTCGTAACTTAGTGTTACCCGAAACACCAAGCTCATTTGTCGCGTACTCTGTCGAAGCAGGAATCCCTGCATCCTGGACAGGCTTCAAGTCACTCTTGTCCTCCTTGAAAGGTTCTATTGCTTTCATGGGAAATTCTTATGATAATGGGAGGGAGTCCCTCTTTCGGTTCGGAATAGGCGGAGGCATTGATAACAAGTAACGAAAAAACAAGGAAGACATCGAAACCGCGCTCAACTCTGGCAAATTCGTCTACGTATCAGGCAAAGAACGTCGACCTAGAAAAGACCTACAAGAGGTTAAGATCTGTCCCTCCTGCTAAACTTGGTGGGTTAGATTTTGATGAAAGTGGACAAATAATGGCTTACTTCAAAGAACCAGAAATGAAAATGCAAGTTAGCGGAACGGGAAAGGTTGTTGTTTGGTTTAAGAGCTTCAAACACAAAAATCAGATCGACAATAACGTACTGGAAAGTATTGTGTGCGACGAGTTGAGAACGGATTCAGATATTCCAAGGAATTTAGATGGGGTTGCTGACGAACTCAGAAGGGGATTGAATCAGCAACGAAGCATTGACCTTCATATTCAAAACCAGTTGTTGCCACTATACCGAAAGTGGAAAGATTCGAAACTTCAACGAGGTGTCATCTACGCCTGGGTTGGATTCAAAAATACAGTAGGAATTCTCAATTCTCCTCGAGAAGATCCCTCATACAGTATCGCAAGGGCGGATCTAGAATGTTTTCCAAAGGTCTTCGATCTTCTTCTGAAGTTTGAAAATGCCCTTGAGACATCCGAAGAGAGATCTAAATCGCTCGTTGATGGACTTCGCACTTTAGTTCGGAAAGAACTAGAATCCCTTGGTCTCGTGGAACTAAACGATGGGGGTCGAGACAATGACGAATCTTACAGCGAATATAACATAATGAGTTATCTCTTGGTGAAACACATGCTTACGAGTCCGAAGGGGCAGACAAAAATAGTCATGTCAGAGGATGGCCGTTTTTGCTTAACCGTCCCGGTAATGGTAGAACTTGCTTGGAGTCGGAAAGCTTCGAAAGATCCAACCGGTAGAAAACGTAACGATATTCTCCACGTGTTGCGCTCTCTAGAATCGCATGCATCTGCTTTATCCATAGAGTGGATGCACCTAGAAGAATCGTTCAGATTAGCCGAAAATTATTACCAGGAATTTCTGAAAAGTCTGCAGACTGATGTGATTTCGCACCTTGAGTTGGGATTACCTATTCCAAACAATGGAAAATGTTCTTTCTGCATAGATTTTAGAAAAGGAGAGACACCCTCCGGGAAAATCTATACGAATAGCGAGCAAGATAGGTTAGCTATTCAACAATGAAGGTCGTATACTTGATCAGGGCTACGTAGCGCTAAACCAAATCTGAAAAAGAAAAATGCGAATTAGAACTAGAGAAACTAAACGAAGTTCCGACGCTTTTGTCGTGCCAGATAGGTCACGGATTCTGGTTTTGAAAGTTATCCACGGAGAGTAATGAAATGCTATGAGCGATTCGGGATTTTCAGTCAAAATCAAAAATGAAAAGAAAATGTACTTTCGATTAATTCCCAGTCGCGAAGAAAAGATCCGCTATTGGACTAAGCGGCTCCGTAAGGTTAAAACCCAAGAGATAAAGGAAAGATGCGAGTTGGAACTGAAAAGATTGGAGGAGGAAGGCGAGGTGCTGCCTTCAGAGAAAACCTCACCGGAGTTGAAAGATCAACCCTCGGATTAGGGCACTAGTTAATCCGATTTCTTGACTTTGGAAGATTTTTTTCATGGAAATCTTATTGGGATGAATAATATGATTCCGTGTTATGTCGAAAAAGACGGGCAGGTTGTCCAGAAGACTCTTACGATAGAAGAATATCAGTTACTTGTAGATTTTCTCTCAAGAGAGAATTAAACATACAAAAATGGTAAGGAAGGGAGTACACTGTATGCTGGATTCTAATTTTGAAATCGATGCTAACAATCCATTCTTCAATATAAAAGATCTGAACAGCGACGCATGACCTTTCGGTTAAGAATTTAGACGAAGTTCCAAGCTAAAGTAAACTTGCTTAGATCCAGAAGTTAATCAGATAGCTGTAGATTCAACCCGGAGAAACTCTGCAAGTATTTTTGTTGTAAGACACCTTCCATTGCGCCAGTTACGAAACTCTCGAAATGTCGGGAATCAAATTGCAGTGGAGTCGACAGTTGCCGACCGCGGCGAGATGCATCCTCGGCGACAGAGTATCCAATTCCTGAGCGAGCATCATCTCCTGTATCTCTTGATCAAATCCAGCCGGCGTGCTCCAGGTCTTTTTTACTTATCACTGTGTCTCGGAATTGGGGCTATATTCTTGCAAGTTTCCCGATACTTTAGGGCATTTGAGCTCTTTTGACTTTGGAAAAAAAGCGAAAAAGCGCTCATCAAAATACAGAAGCTTCCTGCGATAAAGGGTACGAACGCTAGAAGAAGATCGATCAGATTATCTCCCGACGTGGGAATGACATTGGATTCCTTCAGCGTGCCGAAAAAGACCATAATCGAACACAATCCAAACCATAACGGATACGAAATCGCATGCTTGCCCCTTTGAATCCAAGAGAACAGGAAAGATGTCAAGGCACCAATCAAAAGTGTAAAGAAAAGCGGTAACCAGAATACTACCTCCTGAGCCACATGTTCCTGAGATCCTACTTGAGTGACAGTATAAGTCGTAGGATTGAACAGAAATATCGAGGAAATCACTACCGTCAGGATGAACGCCCCCCAAACCGTAATTCGTATGCGCCTCCGAATTTCATTATCTTGGAGGCTGGAAAACAGCCCCTGGTCGATTCCGTGTAGAAAGAAAACAAATCCCAGATAAGCTGTGGAAAACTGTGCTTGCTGGTATAGATAACCTCCAATTGCACCATCTCTGTATAATGATAGGAAAGTAGCTGTCCCGATCAAAGTAATCAGTGCGCCGAGAGAGGCGAAAGATGTTCCTACAGCCCTTCGGCGGTCCATGAGATTGATGAAGAATTTCGCTCTTGCTTTCAATCCCACAAGAACTGCTCCTGTCAGGATCGAAATAACCATCAGAACCATAGCATAATAGGTCAGATCGAAAAGGAATGTAGGTAACATGACGTTTTTGGGAGGTTGACACTCGATAAATAACTCGTCTTCTGGAAATTGAATGGGGATAATTTCCACTCGACATATATCCTGGATCGAGCGATGCGAGCCAAACCTTGACTCATCAGCCAGACTCTGGTAACGAGAAACTCCCCCCTTTGGAAGAGATTTATGGACTATTACAACGGGACGCGACCACTCTATTGAAAGATCTACTAAGAGGAATCTCAATGTGGGGAATTACTGCACTGGTGGCTTTCTTTCTCGCTTTCAGTGCTTTCGGATTGGCATTTGCGATTCAGACTTTCGGACATCCTTTCGGTTCGCCCCCCGGAGTTCTGTACGCTCTCGATTCGGCTTACTTCGTATCAGTCGCCTCAGCAGTTGCTGGAGCATTCCTTCTCTGGAGATTTCTGAGCTTGAGAAGAAGAT
>DATNHH010000263.1:0-2922 GCA_035605055.1 Nitrososphaerales archaeon | reverse complement strand
TCGGTCGTAGCAACAAGCATGTCCGCCTTTCCAACCACGAATTTCTTGTTTGAATTTAGAACCCAGGCTGCATCATCATCAAAAGGATCGTTTGCGCTATTTTTTCCAAACCTACCCCAGAGTAGTTTTATGATTGATTCTTCATCAAGGGGCGAATCCTCGTTCAAAACTAATCTACTCAAAGTCTAACTTGTTTTCTGAAGATCTAGGGCAATCTCATCTATCTTACGGATATAATCCTTAACAAGTTCTCGCGATCTCTCGGAACTTTTCGCTTCTGCAGAGACGCGTATGACGTTTTCAGTGTTTGACCCTCGGATTAGTACCCAAGACCGGTCATTCATTCGGACCTTCACGCCATCCGTCAGGTCTGGTTCAGATTCGGTCTTGGCTAGCAATGAGAGAATATTTGGCGCAAGACTCCTATCAATTTCAACCCTGCCTCGATCTTGATAATATTCAGCGAACTGCGACAGGAGGTCAGAAAGAGAACCTCCTGACTGAATGAGCTTTAATATCATAGTGGATGCATAGACACCGTCTCGACAAAGGACAAACGATGGCTCAATATAACCACCCGAGCTCCCTTCACCACCAGCGCCACAATTGTTTTCGATTATTTTTCGAACCACATTGGGCTCCCCCACCTTCGAATAGAGAATTTTGCCATTGTACTCCCGGACCAAGTCTTCTGCTGCAAGCGATGTGTCCACGCTGACTGCTACCTGTCTATTCCTAGTGTTTTCCAAAAAGTATCGAAGGCATATCAGTAGAGTCGCGTCTCCAGTTAGTTTTTTTCCTTTCTGATTTACAATAACGAGCCGATCGGCATCGCAATCGTATGCGAAGCCCACGTCGCAATTTGCTGTAGTGACAAGATGTGACAAGGCGACCAAAGGGTCTACGGTCGGGTCTATGATTCTGGGAAATATTCCAGGTGTTCCATGTAACGTATGAACGACACATCCCTGATAGGAAATTATATGCGGAATGAAGAGAGAGCCGACTCCACCGGCCAAATCAAGCGCTACCCTCACCCCTTTCGCGGAGTCTTTTCCAGCTTTGTTTCTAAGAATTTCAACGTAAGAAGACCGATTTGGAAAATACCTGCCATAGTCCAAAGAACTAGTGGTCGGAGAGCTTTGTATTGACTCGAGTTCTGGTTCGAAAACCCCACGGCCGGGACGGATCACGAATTTTATTCCGTTCCATGCAGGTGGGTTGTGGGACGCTGTTACAATAATACCGCCATCTAGTCCCCTGACTGCGACTTCCTTGAAGACACTTGGAGTAGACGAGTAGCCAAGATCTAGAACAGTACACCCAGTTTGAACCAGCCCGGAAATCATCGCCGATTTCAACATGAATGAGGTTTTTCGTGTATCAGCAGCAATGGCTACTATTCCGCCCATAAGATAATTTCCAAATTTTGTCGCGGTCTCGGTCGCGGAGACTTCATCAATGTCTTGATTCACGATTCCACGAATTCCAGAGACCGAAACGATTGCCAGCTCGATTTCACCTGAATAACAGAAATTAGACAAATTGCTTCATGGGCAGAGATATTAAATAATCTTAGGAGACCGGTTGTTAGAAAACTGAATAAGAACCAGAACTTTGCCCTGGTAGCTCAGCCTGGTCAGAGCGATTGCCTCGTAAGCAAATACTAGCCGCTGATTTGATTCTGGTCAGTGATTGCGAAGAAAGCAATAGGTCACGGGATCGAATCCCGTCCAGGGCTCAGATCTCTCTTGAGCCATTGCCCCATGTTTCATTCGAACTGCATGGTTTAATACTTAGTATCTAGCTTAAACTTTCGTCGAAAATTTCTCTTGATTAGCGAATTTTGCTTCTCGTAATGATCGAGATCTTGCAACGGTTCTTTGATGATAGAGAACGTGGGACAGCGATGGAACGGAATTACAAATCGTCTACTCGCTGTTCAACCCAATTAATTAGATTCAATGACTGGAGAACTATTCCTGAACACTGAAATAGGCCAACCTCCTCAGTCACAAATTGAGTTTTAGAAAAAATGCCCTTCGTCAACGTCGGTAAGGAAAACTCGGGAGAAATAGAGCTGTACTATAACGACCACGGATCCGGAAAACCGGTGGTTCTGATACATGGATGGCCTTTGAACGGGGCGTCTTGGGAGAAGCAGACGCTTGCATTGCTTGATGCTGGATTCAGAGTTATCACATACGATAGGAGAGGATTTGGAAAGTCCAGCCGACCAACAATAGGCTATGATTACGATACGTTCGCGGATGATCTTCATCATTTAGTGAACAAGCTCGACCTCCGCGACTTTACTCTGGCGGGTTTTTCGATGGGTGGTGGAGAAGTCGCGAGATACATCGGAAAATACGGAACTAGACACATGAGCAAAGCCATTTTCGTTTCCGCAGTTCCGCCATTTCTACTGAAGACGACTGACAATCCGATGGGAGTTGACAAGAGTGTCTTCGATGGTTTCAAGTTTGCGCTGCGTCAAGATCGTCTTGCCTTCTTATCGAAGTTTCTGTCCGACTTTTATAACGTGGACGTGCTCAAGGGCAAATCGATCTCCGACCAGGTCGTGCAGTGGAGCTGGAATGCAGCGTCAGTCGCCTCTCCCCGCGGGACTATAGATTGCGTCTCTGCTTTCGGGGAAACGGACTTTAGAATGGATCTTCAAAAGATTGACATCCCGACGCTCGTTATTCATGGGACAGAAGACAGGATCGTTCCTTTCGCGATCTCGGGAAAGCGCACCTCAGAAATGGTCAAAGGAGCCAAGCTTTTCGCGATCGACGGAGCTCCTCACGGCCTCCTCTGGACTAATGCAGACCAAGTAAACCGCGAACTCATCAGTTTCCTCGGGCAAGAGAAGATGGAAACGCCTCAGATGGTAGCTCAATAACGAAAGTCGAATCGTTT
>DATNHH010000262.1:0-4216 GCA_035605055.1 Nitrososphaerales archaeon | reverse complement strand
ATTCCATATTTCGCAAAAGAAGCGTTTGTAGTAATGCTCACGACGAGAGATTCAGAATCGAACAAGATAGCGTTTCAAGTCTCAAAACATGTCGAACGATTTGCTCGAGCTTGATTTACCCATCTATAATTAGTCTCTCCGTTCCAGATTGGCAAGTAATGTAACGATACGAGGACGCCTGTTTCCTGAGAATCAAAGAACACATAAATTTCAAGACCGATGAAACTTGAAATGTCTTCTTCGTCAAAGTTGGAAGGTTAGGGATTCACTTGTCAGTTGATATGAAGAGTGGGGAACGTGTTTCGCTTAGGCTTCGGCAATTACCCTCAGTCGCTCTGTTAATGAACCTCCCCTTGGGGCGTAATATGTTTAATATTATTTGTCACAGTCACGCCCAAGAATCGATATGAACTCAGACATGAAGCAAGTCGAAACCATAGACGAATATATTGCCATGTTTCCCGAAGATATTCAAAATATCTTAGTGAAACTCAGAAGAACGATCAAAGCATCTGCCCCCGGTGCAGAAGAAGGAATTAGTTATCGAATGCCAGTATTCAAACTAAAAGGCAGCTTGGTGTGGTTTGCCGCGTTCAAAGACCACATTGGATTCTTTCCCACAACTTCAGGCAGGGAAGCATTCAAGAAAGAGTTGTCGAAGTACAAAGGAGGAAAAGGTACTGTCCAGTTTCCACTGGATGAACCGGTCCCATTTGATCTCGTGCGGAAAATTGTAAAGTACAGAGTAAAAGAGAATCAAAATAAGAATTAGAATCGATCTGGTTTTGTCGGGATCCATCGAACTGGCGACATGAAACTTTATCCTTTCACTGATTTCTTCAAGGGTTTCGAGAAAGTTCAGGCAGTTCGGTCCACACATTTGGATCGAAGAACTGAAGAAGTTCTGAGAAACCTGAAGGTTGAATTCTTCTCGTTCAAGTTTGGTTACATGACAGTGAGTGATGTTGACGGGCACATACTAATCAGTACTTACCATCTACGAAATAGTGATTTCAAAGTTCTTTACCTGGACATTATCCATGAGCTAGTCCATGTAAAGCAGTTCATGGATGGAAGGCAGCTCTTCAGTTCAGAGTACGAATACGTCGATAATCCTACTGAGGTTGAAGCTTATCGTAACGCTGTAAGGGAGGCAAAGCGAATCGGAATGACTGACGAAGAAATCATCGAGTACTTGAAGGTCGAATGGGTGAACGAAGCTTCTCACACAAGGCTCGTTGAAGCTGTCGGACTCAAAATTGAATGAATCTTACCTAAACAAGAAGTGACGTGTTAACAT
Organism: Nitrososphaerales archaeon; assembly: GCA_035605055.1. GTDB lineage: Archaea > Thermoproteota > Nitrososphaeria > Nitrososphaerales > CADDZS01 > DATLTL01. Next base: position 2,916 of record DATNHH010000262.1, on the reverse strand, counting down.
GAACCCTTATTATTTTAGGGCGCAAGCAATCTATTCGATTTCCATAACGCTACCTGATAGACTTCATGTCTGGGTCGCATTAGACCCTCATTAGGAAGAGGTGAGTGCGATGAAGATCGCATCTCTTCTATGATTTCCTTTCGCATCTCAGGCGGCATGCGCAACGCGGAGCTGTAGCTACCCTTCTCGAAGCGTGAAATCCTCTCCTCCATGTTTTCATTCCAGAATACTTCGCTCACTACTTTGAGGTCATCCGGTGGATAGGTTTCGAGAATCTCCTGTTCTCGCCTCCAGTTGAGAAAGACTTGGGATGGATTCCAGCCGTACTTTTCGAAAATCTTCCTGAAGCGCGCCCTTCGTTCATGGTAGAATTTCCTCTCAGCCTCATTGTCAAAACTCTCAGTCATTTTGCTGCAATCGGAATCATCCTCACCGCCGTACAAAGAGGACCAGAAACGAGTTCCAGTTCTCTTTCTTACGAGCGCGAAAACCCCAACTCGGCTCATTCTCGCGGCTTCTCTCATTACAGATTGAGGGTTGTCAAGCAGATGGAAAACATGCGCCATCAGTGTTGCGTCAAAACTTTTCTCCCTGAAAGGTGCTTTGCTCCCTTCAGCGAGGAAGAGACTCGGCATGCCCTTTGCTCTGGCCTTCTCCATCATTCGCCGGGAGATGTCCATGCCGATTACCTCGTAGCCACTTTTGATAAGCGGAAGTGCGATGCGTCCAGTACCGACCCCTATTTCGAGAATTGAACTGCACCCGTACTTTCCCAGCATATCATTTATCCCCTTCAGGGTAGTCTCGTCAAGCGCTCTCCTGGTTTCGTCGTAAACGTCCGCTATTTGATCAAATACCGGTGCGGCCATCTTTGACAATTAGTTCTTGTTAGTCCCTGATTTATGTTGCGGATGTGGCGTCCGACTAGATGTCGGATCTCCACGTGCCCTAAGATTTATCGACCTTCTCGAGCAATACATAGGTCGTATTGCTTGAGGAACCGAGAAGGCCTTGTCCGCCACCTGAGCCCCAGCACTGAACAACTCTATAGCCATTAGCTACCCTTGTCTCCAGAGCTTGCAATAGGTTCTCGCATTTGCCCGACTCTGCCAAGATTACGAATCGCTTGCTTGGCGACTCTGTCGTGAATCCTGCTATAACTTCACACCTCCTCTTAGGGTCAAAGCGAATAAGAGACCAAAAAAGGTGATGTGTCAAAGTCTTTGTGTCCCTGTCTTATCCAGGATTGGCCGATCATCCGAAACTGCCACAGTAATATAGGAGTGTGAAATTATTTCCAAACCCATGACTGATCGATATGAAATAGAAGCATCCTTCTATGATCAGGTCTACGACAGACAAGATGACGTTCCATTTTGTCTGGAGTACTGCTCAAAAACTGGTGGACCTATTCTCGAATGCTGTTCAGGTACTGGCAGAATTGCGATCCCAATTGCTAGAGCAGGTCTCGACATCACCGGTCTAGACTTGAATGAAAAAATGCTGCGTGTCTGTCGATCTAAACTGCTGAAGGAGAATCAATCGGTTAGAAAGCGGTTACATTTGGTCAAGGGTGATATGCGAAACTTTTCCATTGATAAAAAATTCAAAATTGCCTTCATTGCGTTCGCTTCTTTTCTGCAAAACACTTCGATCGAGGACGAAGAAAGTACTCTTCGATGCATTGCAAATCATCTAGAAGATAATGGTCTGCTTATTCTCGATATCTTCAATCCCGATCTATCTAGACCTCAGCATCTATTGAGGTTGGATCATGTGCACGAATTGAAGAACAGAAATACGTTTCTTCGTTTCTCGTCTGATTCCCCGAACATTGAAAAGCAGCTCATCGACTCCACTGCAATTTATGATCTAGTCAGACCTAATGGCTCCATCAAGAGATCCATTGTCCGCATCCAGGGTCGCTACATATTTCACGACGAACTCCTGAAACTCTTGGAGCGTACGGGATTTCAGATAGATGAGGTGTTTGGGAGTTTTCGCAAAGAAAAGTTCACGGAAAAAAGTCCGGGGATCGTCTGTGTTTCGTATAAAAGAAAGTAGAATCATGAAGTTAACTGCAATATGCTCTCTCCGATGGTGACGAACAAATAACTTATCCGAAGATGAAGGGAAAGCATTCAGAAAGTCCGATTATTTCTGGCAAGGACGAACTGAAGTACGCAAAGAAGGTCGGCATTACACCTAAGATCATGCCTCAGAGTGTCATCCTTTGCTATTCAAAACGCCTAATTGATCAAATTCAGAATATTCATCAGGTCAGCGTGATACCAGGGATTTTCGATAACGTTGGAACCAAGCTCTACTCCATTGGGGGGACGGATGATAAAGTCGGAATCCCTGGCAGGGTTTGGAGTGGGAGCTCCTACGACTGTTATGCATATGGAAGAGTTGATCGCATGGGGCGCCAAACGATTTGTGATTCTCGGAATGGCTGGCGGGATAAATCAAAAACTAAATCCAGGAGACGTCGTCGTTTGCACCAAGAGCATAAGGGATGAGGGAACTTCTCACCACTATGTCAAGAATGCAAAATATGCCTTTGCCACCAAAGATCTGACTGATGCTCTGTTTGTATCGCTTTCGAAAGAGTTCAAGAGATTGTGCAAAGGATCGAGCTGGACGATTGATGCTCCCTATCGTGAGACGGTGAAGGAATTAATTCATTACAGGTCTGAAGATGTTATGACCGTGGAGATGGAGGCGTCCGCCGTTTTTGCAGTTGGTCAGGTACTGGGAGTGGAGACATCAGCGGTGTTTGTGATCAGTGATCTCCTGACGGAAAAAGGATGGAAGCCAAGCATGCATTCGTCTTCAGTTCTTTCAAAACTGGTTGCAGTGTTTGAGCCGACAAAGAACATACTAAAATCTACCACTATCCAGTGCTTTGGTTGG
>DATNHH010000261.1:0-3651 GCA_035605055.1 Nitrososphaerales archaeon | reverse complement strand
ACTATCAAATGCTAGTCAAGGAACAGCTCGAGTCTATGATGCCTAGGCTTGGTGCCTTGCTTGGGCGAACTTAGCAATTCCATGCAAGCTGGCGAACAATCCGGAATTTTCGAATCAGCTCGGGTCGCATCAAATTCTGTGATTGCTCGTCCATCTATCGATGAAAAGAAGCGTCGTGTAGTAATAGTTGGGATTCCTGGCGTCGGCAAGAGTACTGTCGTCAAGCGGGTAGTCGAAGTCATCCACGAAAAGGGGCTCATGGTTGAACTGGTAAACTATGGTTCGACCATGATGGAGGAAGCAACGAGGCGACATGGACTGAAATCAAGGGATGACATGCGAAAGCTTCCAGTCGAGCTTCAAAGAGCTCTTCAGGTTTATGCAGCAGAAAGGATCTCAGAACTTGAAAATCAGTTTGTGATCATAGACACGCATCTCTTAATTGTAACGAAGGAAGGATTTTGGCCAGGAATGCCACTTGATGTTTTGCGCGCTCTAAAGCCGACTCATCTTGTTCTCGTGTCAGCTTCGCTCGAAGAGATCAAATCCAGGAGAGAAAACGACACGACGAGGTCTAGAGATAGAGCAACGCTCGAGTCATTAGAACCGGAAATGGAAGCGGCAAAGTCGCTGCTATTTGCTTCCAGCTTGATCTGTGGTTGCCCGGCGTTGATAGTTACAAACTCCACTGACAAAGTAGACGATGCAGCCAAAAGGATAATCAACTCAGTCCTATCAATCTAAATTGGGTGTAAAATGGTGCCGGTAGAGGCTTTGCTAGGGTTACTAAACGGCCTTTCTAACGCAACTCTGCAGGTTCCGGTATCAATCCCGCTTGGGCAGACTCTTCTTGTAGTTGCCGAGGCACTCGGAGTAAACTGCCTTTATGCCATCGGAAGGCGCAAGTTTACCAACATCGAGAAAATGAGACGGTTAAATGCTGAAATGAAAGCATTCCGATCCGAAATGTCAGCGGCGCAAAAAGCCGGCGACAAGCAAAAGCTGGACAAGCTTAAGAAAAAACAGCAGCAGATGCAAAAGATGCAGGCAGAAAGTAGCATGGATAATTTGAAGCCGACTCTTCTTTTCATGTTACCATTGCTTGGGGTCTATTACCTTGTCAGTAGCATCATCAAGAATGCTACTCTGGCAGTAGCGCCGATTCCGTTTCAACTTTTCAATTACGGACCACCAATCGAAGTTCCGTTTTTCTGGTGGTATATGGTCTGCTCATTCACTTTCAGCGGAATAATTACCCGACTGTTCGGGCTCTCGCTTGACTAATCTCTGCTCTAATTTCTTGAATCCAATCTTTACCTCTAACCGAATGAATATTAGTTCAGAAAAAAAGGCAGATCCAAACAGGGCCGAGAATTGTAGGAAGTTGCCTTTCGAAACATGGATTCCAAACGTAGGAAAATCTCCGTAATTATTTCTGGAATGCCCTCAGTTGGAAAGACTACTGCCGCCAACGCTATCGCAAGAAGATACCACCTAAAGCATGTTGCCGGTGGAGACATGTTGAAGCAGATCGCGCTCGATCGTGGTTATCATCTTTCAGGTCCCGAGTGGTGGGATACTCCGGTAGGTATGAAGTTTCTTTCGGAAAGAAAAAAGGATCCCGAGTTTGACAAATCCGTTGATCAAAAGCTTGCGGAACATATTCGAAAGGGAGACGTTGTGATGACTAGCTATTCTATGCCTTGGCTAGCAAAAAACGACGGCCTCAAATTGTGGTTTCATGCTTCACAAAAAAATAGGGCATCTAGACTCGCCGGAAGGGATTCCATCAGCAAGTCCCTCGCGCTTGCAATTGTCAAGAAAAGAGACCAAGAGAACAAGAGGCTATACAAGAAGCTCTACGGAATAAGTTTCGGAGACGACCTATCGCCTTTTCATTACATTGTTGATACGAATAAGATGTCAGCAAGTGAGGTTGCGACGGCTTCGTGCAAGATTGTTGGCGAATACGCCCGGGCAAAATCAAGAGCGAAATTCTGAGAGATGGCAACGCAAGAAATAGTGAATCTCGATAGATTCACCAAAGAGACGGCCCTCCGAAACGAGACAGACCTGATCATTGTAAGACCCGAGGAATTCTCGAATCCAGCTTACGGTCATGTTCCCTCAAATCGGCCAATCCTCGAATACTTGAAGAACGGATTTGTCGTTCTTGACAAACCGCAAGGGCCGACTAGTCACGAAGTCGTAGCTTGGGTTCGAAAAATGCTATCTTTGGAGAGAGCCGGCCATTCTGGCACTCTCGATCCAATGGTCTCTGGGGTATTGCCAATCGGATTGGGAGACGCCACGAAAGCGCTCTCCGTTCTGCTCCTAGGTCCAAAGGAGTACATCTGTGTTGCGAGGATTCATGATTCGGTCCCGAAGGATCTTCTTTACGCGGTAATCAACCAATTCATCGGGCCGATTTATCAAAAGCCGCCGCAAAGATCGTCGGTCAAGAGAGTAACGAGGACGCGAACAATTTACGAATTAGAAATACTGGAGCAGGTTGGAAATCTATTGCTCCTAAGAATCCTCTGCGAAGCCGGAACCTACATTCGAAAACTCGTCTACGATATAGGAGAGGTTATCATTGTCGGGGCGACGATGGTAGAACTTCGTAGAACGCGTGTGTGCCACTTAACTGAGATTGATCTTGTTAGGTTGCACGACTTGCATGAAGCAAACGAGATCTTGAAAGAGTCAAAATCGGAATCGAAACTCCGAGAGTTAGTCAAACCTATCGAATTCGCAGTCTCGTTCCTAAAGCAGATTCGAATTAGAGATTCCGCCGTCGAGTCACTTTGTCAGGGAGCCCAGCTTGCGATTCCCGGGATTGTCTCGATGTCGAAGGACATCAAGAAAGGAGAGATTGTCAGGATAATGACGGGAAAAGGAGAGCTCGTCGCCATCGCTGAGGCCCAACTCAATGAGGAGGATATCTTGAAAGAACAACATGGTCTTGCAACTCTCACCAAGAGAGTTACTATGGATACTGGAACCTACCCGAAGATGTGGAAATCGAAGAGCGAGGTTCTTGTCAATGAAGGAATCTCCGAGGCACTCCTCAAGGAATCCATCCTTGATAGGCTTGAAAAGGACGAACAGGAAGAGTCTGCTGCTCGGAAAAAAAGATAGAAATACACTACTCGCGGAGCAAGGATGAAAACGGGAAAGATTCAGGATCGAAACTGGGATGCCGGGGTCGCCTAGAGCTTCCAGCTAAGACAGTTTTCCAACTAGAGGCAGGAATCCTGGTAGGGCGCAGCTTCTGACCACGGGCTTCGAGAGAAGACCGTGAAGGATTTGCGTACGCCTGGAAAACCAAAGGCTTCACTCGGGCGCGCTATCTTAGCGTGTCTCGTAAACGGAAAGCCTGTGACCGCATTGGTCTCGTGGGTTCAAATCCCACCCCCGGCGTTTTATTTCTATGAGCTTGAAAATGGATCTAAACAAATAGTATCCTCACTGCAGACTGGTTTCGACAAAGGATCCGATATATCTCGGGGTAGGTGGAAATAGATTTTGGAATAGCCTCTTGGCGACTTACATCAACTTATTTGAACATCAAAAAGGGATCAATCCATGGAAAAAAAAGCTACCTATGCTTGTTGACAGACAAAGCCATAATGGTAAGGCCCGGGGTTT
>DATNHH010000260.1:0-8741 GCA_035605055.1 Nitrososphaerales archaeon | reverse complement strand
ATGACACGGCCTCCTGGGAAGAACCCTTTGAATCGAGTTTGTCCATTCTGAGCCCAGAAAACATGTATTTGCCCTCAGATTCGAGCGCAATATCGCCACCCTTTGAGATAACACCGGCGATCCCCTCTACGACCTTGCGATCAAAGTATCTCCCTGGCGAAACTACCAGATGGACGACCGGCACCGGAACAAATTCAACAGATCTCGCGTACGCATCGAGCAGAGAGTCTCGCAGCTCGAGTTGTGAAGAGACGTCCTCATCTTTCAGCGGCTCTCCGATTCGGAAGGTCAAACTTTTCGCCCGGGTTTGTGAAGTCAGAGCAGAAAGTGATGAAAACATTCGCGAGAACATTTTTACCTGTTCCTCCTTCGTCCTCGGGACGTAGAGCTTTGACAAGTAAGAGACAAGGTTGTCCAGACAGACTTCGTTCGTAACCTCTTTCGAAACGACGCTTGCAAGAATTTCAAGAGTTTCGAAAGCAGCGTCGAAATTCTTTATCGACGATAGCCTCGGGACATTGCTGAGCTTGCTTCCAAGGTTGTACGGGTTCGAATAAAGCAAATTTAGGTCAACGTATATCGAGTCGGGCATCAAGCTCCATGACCCCAGGTTGGAGATACTGATGTCTCCCGAAAGATGCGCATCCGATACGTCTCTCGGAATCTTTGTCAGAATCGCATACTCGGAGAATACCTTGGCAGAAGTTGTAAGTAGAACAGAGTCAATAGAATCCGGGCTGTCGCCCGTCTTCGATATCAGTTCGGTGACGTCAGCAACCGGCAGTCCGAGCCTCGTGAGCTTGTGTCGATACTCCTCGTATCCATGTTCAACAAGGATACTGTTCACAATTTCGCGGATGAGCGGAGCCGTCAGGTAGGCTGTCTGAAATTTGTAAACTCTTGATTCGGTTTCACTTGCTATCTTCTGTGCGAGCTCAACGGGCATACCGGCCTCTTTCACGAGTGATTGCAGAATCTTGTCGGCGTTGAACTCCTCCATCGCCTGCCTCGAGCTTCGCACGTACAGTTTGCCCGATTCGAGCATCGATTGCTCTTCAATCTGCTTTGTCAGATTCAGTACGAGTCTTCCGAGACTCGTCACGACATACTTCCGTTCGGCCCTGTTGAGAGAAATCAGCGTCTGTTTAACGAGCTTACGCAGGTGGTACGCGAACTTGCCGGATTCCTTCTTCGATTTGAAACCGGCGAGTGTCTTGAGCTCGGAGTAGCTCAGCGGGCCCTTGGTGTTGAGTATTCTAAGAATATCCAGCCTGTTCGGAGATGCAATTACTGAGTAAATTGTTCGGACTCTACGCGGTGAACTCATGCTTGGGTGCCTCGGCCAACTTTAGTTGTGAAAAATTCAGCTGTTGTGATTAAGAAATGTTGATCTGTTTTGCAGTCGACCTGAGAAACCAGGTTGAGAATTGTGAATTTAATTAGATTCAAACTGTCGAAGCCAATGCAAATTGGTTAAAAAAGTTTGATAATCAAGCTCACTCGATTTCATCTTCATAGTGTCAGTCAAACGGTAGAGATTTGCGCTCAGGAATTTTTCTTGCATTGTTCCTCAGATCTCTAGAGCAAATTAGGAATGGAAAAGAATCTCAAAATAATTAATACCCAAACCACCGGATCATGTTGCGCCCGAGCCCCACCGATTTTACTGGAGAAATGTTTTCTTGACAGTCCTTTCTGAAAGTAAGTTTGAGGATTTGATCTCGGAGCTCTCCTCACGATCGAAGATGGACAGGCAGCAGCTGCTTTTGCTGATTCAAGAAAAGAAAACTAAGGTTGGCGGCGGTTATCTAACCGACCAAGGAGCTCTGTTTCTAGTTGCTTCCGACCTGGGAGTCAGCGTAGATTACGATCATGAAAGACCCCCTTCAATCTCAAAGTTGGTCTCGGACCAAAAAATGGTCTCGATCATTGCCAGATTGATTTCTGTCGGAGTGCCTAAGAGCTTTACGAGAAAGGCCGACTCGAGCAAGGGTCTTTTGACAAAACTCTCAATTTACGATAACTCGGGAAACGCCCTGGTAAGTCTCTGGGAGTCTGCGATCTTCAAAATCCTTGATCCATCCTTGAATGTTCGGCCCGGAGATCTCTTCAAGATCTCGGAAGCTTACACTAGGTCGGGTCTCGATGGAAATGCAGAGCTCAACGTTGGGGAGAGAGGCCGGTTCGAGAAGTTAAACGAAGATGAGTCTCCTGATCGAAAGATCGACACGCTGGACAAAGTGGTTAGCTCGCCGTCGACTATCTCCGAAGGAGGAAGACTTCTTGTCGTCCGCGGCAAAGTGAACGGAGAAGTAAAAAGAACCAGTTTTTCACGTAGCGATGGAACCAGTTCAGATTACGTGGCTTTTTCCATGAGCGACGAGTTGGGAAGCGGCCCTACCCGCGTCGTTATCTGGAACAATCAATCCCCGATCTTTGAAAAAATTCACGATGGCGATGTCGTTACGCTGTTGAATGTCAGAACAAAGGTCAGCACTTTCCAGAATTCAACGGGACTCGAGATCCATGGGGACGAGAACACTGGCGTGCGTGAATACTTTGAGGAAACTCGAGCTTGGATGCTTGAGCGTGCTCGTTCAGTGGGCGGAAAACCAGTATCCACAGATCAGGAGAAGAAAACATCCCCAAGCGTTATTCCTTTCATCAGCCGAGTTATCGCGATAAAACAGTCTTCCACCGACGGGAGATTTCATTTGCTGCTTGTTGACTCGCAGAAACGAAAGATATCCGCGGTCGCAAGTGACGAAGCGGCGAAGAGTCTTGGAGAGATTCAAAAAGACACCGTGGTTATCTGCAAGCCCGAATCCGTTGACTATGCCACTTTTAGAGCAACCTTTACGGGAGCAAATTCAATCTCGAAAGTCTCCGCGATAAGGACGGATATTCCACTTTCAGCCGCGATGTTTGTTAAGGTTGAAGATCTTTCCGAAAATTCCGTCGTTTCATTAGAACTAATCTGTCTCAGCGATCCGATAAACAGAGAGGTTCAGACAAAGGACGGACTAGTAAGAAGAACTGACCTGACCGTTGCAGACCACACTGGCGAGCTGAAAGTTTACGGATGGAGAGCTCTCTCCAAAGTGCTCGAAGGATTTTCTGCTGGCGATCGGATATTTCTTGAAGCAGTTGAAGTACAATCTTTTGAAGGAAAAAAGTTTCTCGTTCTGAAAAATTACTCCACGGCAGAGAAGAAAGCGATCTCCGGCTAGTCCTGCCAGAATCCTCTCGTCGCGACGTAGTTTTTTTCCGCGAGGTAGATGTTTTTGTAGAATTGGTCTTCGTCACCGGTCCTTCGAATTATCCTCGCAGCGGTATCGACCCCCACGCCGAAACCGGATAAAATTACAAGTGCTCTACTCCCGAAGTTCTGTATGAGGCTTGAAGTCTTCCACGCGCGACGATACTTCTTTTCCTCATCTTCGTTAAGAGGCAGTCCCTTCTTCTTCTTTTGAATAATTTTGGGGAGCTCCAGATCTGAAAAAAAAGTCTCGGTAATTAGGCGGGAGTGACAGAGGGGGCAAATTAGCGGCTCCTTCACGTCTTTTGTTTTTACAACCGACTCGTACTTTCCGCAGCTCATGCAGAGTAGTTTGTGTCTTGCATTTCCCAATCTTTCTTTTACAAGGTCGAGAATCGCCTTGTCCATCGTAAGTGGCATCGCAGCAAAACTGGACGTGTATTCGAGGATCGGCTTTGCGAGATCGGAAAACTCCTCAACATCTACGACCCTTATCTGAGTCCTGTTCTCTCTCAAGTCTGTCATGATCTTCGTAGTGGCATCAATGTCATACTTCTCCTGGAAGAGCTCTCTGAGTATCTCCTGGTAGAGAGGCGTTGTCTTGTACCTCTCCTGAATCAGTCTAGCGGCTCTCCTGTCGTACTGTGCAGACTTGTCGACAATACCAAATTTCTTTGCGACGTACCACGTCTTCCAGTTCAGCGGGTGGGTTCCTACAATTGAAGCAGTCAGGATTTCCTTGAGATCAATACTCTCCCTCAATCCTTCCGAAACATGCTTTGTCTCCAGAGGGCCGCTCGTCGAAAGTACAATCCTGTACGGGTCTGATTTTGTCTCGACCAGGTACCCTATCTTGGCTGAAAGGAGTGTTGAAAGCATCGTGGCAAGCGTTTGGTTGATCTTTGTGCCAAAGCACGCATGGACAACGATTGCGGCAGAAGCTTTTCTCTTTTCAATAACGACCGATTTTTCATCTGGCACACCCGAGAGATGTTTTAAGGTTCTTTCTAGCCTCTCGACCTGTCCCTTTGAAATCGGTTGGCTGTACTCGTATTTTCCGGTTGAAATCTGTCTTCGCAAAGTTCCGACGATTTGAGAGGTTTCATATTCGATTGGGATCAGTTCGCCAACCCAGTAAGGTATCGTGCTCAGGTCCCTGAACATCGGTTCAACGAAGAGGATCTTCTTATCATCCTCTATAGAGACGATTCGCCACGAGTTTCCCTTGAGGACGAATGGCTTCCCCGGCTCTCCGTACTCTCCAACGAACACCTGATCTAAGCGGCCGATAATCTTCTTCGTTGTGATATCATGGACCTCAAATTGCTGGATGTCCGGTATGGTCGAGAGATTTGAGAAATAGTAGTCGTACGTTCTCGGGCCTCTTCGTTTTATGACCTCGCCGTCAAACCTGATCAATCCCTGACTTTCCATGATTGCCGCCACACTGTCTAACTCTTCCTTTGTTAGATCCATGAATGGGTACGATCTTTTGAAAAGAGTTAGGGCATCCTCGATTTTGAAAGTGCTCTCCTCCATGGCAAGTCCTGCCAGATGATGCACGGCAACGTCCATGGCTTTCTTGTGAATTGAAATCGCTTCTAGGGAATGTCTCTCGACTCTTTGAAGCAGGGCAATTCCCTCGAGCTCTTCATCGTACCGGTTCGCGATCAGAGCTCCGACTGCTTTTTCTCGTCTCTTGTGTCTGCTCCGTCCAATCCTCTGAATGAGCTTGGTTGCCTGCCGGGGAGAACCTACCTGGACAACCAGATTTACAGCACCGATGTCAAGCCCTAGTTCGAGCGATGATGTGCAGACGACGATTCCTGCCTCTCCGCTTCTCAACATCCCCTCCGTCGTTTCCCTACTCTCCTTCGACAACGAACCGTGATGGACTTCAACCGGAACCGAGGGAGACTTTGCTTTCAACACAGCCCCGAGAAATTCTGCTTCGTCCCTCGTATTCGTGAAGACGAGCGTACTCTTGTCCTGTCCATTTTCCTCAGCGATGTAATCGAGAATCTTCTGCGCGAGTGAAGTCAGGTTACCTTCGACGAATTTTACCTTAACATCATACCCGCGAGCTTCGGTGTCGGTGACTACAACGCACTTGCCGTGCACTCCAACAAGGAAACGACCTGCCTCCTCCGGTTCACCCACAGTTGCGGAAAGACCTACCCTCATGAATTCAGGATGTCTCGAGATTCTCTGTAGTCTTTCCAGGCTGACAGCTAGGTGTGCTCCACGTTCACTGCCGAGCAGTTCGTGGAGTTCGTCTACCACTACACATTCAAGCGAGGCGAGATGAGCTTTGAACTTCCGACTGACTAGTAAAATCCCGACTGTCTCCGGGGTCGTGATCAGAACATCCGGAGGTGATACGAGCATCTTCTGCCTGGCATAGGAGCTAGTATCTCCGTGCCTGATTTCGGCTCGCAGCCCCTCGGCCTCTGCGTAAGTGATCAATCGTTTGAAAATATCATTATTCAGAGCCCTCAGCGGAGTGATGTATAACATTCGAATTCCCTTCGCGGCTGCGGGATCTCGAGTCATTGCAAGCCTCGCGAATATCGAGATCACGGCCGCTTCGGTCTTTCCAGACCCGGTTGGAGCAACGAGGAGGGCGCTCCTCCCTCTGAGAAGCAGCCGATAGGATTTCTGCTGAATTGGGGTGAGTTCAGCCCAGCCTATCTCGCGATAACGTTCCTCTACGTGAGAATCAAGAGTCCTGAAGGAATCTAGAGAAGTTTGCGTCCGAATATCGACCGGAGACAAGTAATTGGCAAGGAAGCTAGTAATATCCTTACCCCATCGGGAAAGCTCGAAAAAGGACTTTTTTCGTTTAGGTCGTTATGGGAGCGGCGGCCTTCTGTCTTCTTAGGTTGTCGTAGACGAAGATGAAGATGAGGACACAGACTATGATGAAGAAAAAGGCGACTAGACCTGCGGAAAAATCAAACAACCCAGTCACATCCAGGAATCGTGTCGACAAGCCGATTGCAAGGACAACTAACGAAAACTCAAACATGTATTATCAGACCCCAGATAATTCAGAAATTACGCTGAAAATCAGTCTTTTCTTGTTCTGCTCAAAAGTTTATCTGAGTTGCCCGACTCGCTTCTTTGAAATACTGGCTAGATCATGATTTTTCCTCCGATGGCAGCAGAGGAGGACGCTTCGCAGTTGAGCTCGCTCCTCGATCGAGTTAGAAGGTCGGTGAAAATGAGTGCCACCACAATTCCTCCTGAGGATGACAGAAGCAAACTCCTAACAGCTGCGGTCTGTATGATCCTAAAGCCTGCAGATTCACGAAACTCGCTTGAGATACTTTTGCTTAGAAGGAGATCCTCCGAAGGAGATCCCTGGTCGGGACAGATCGCTTTTCCAGGCGGAAGGTCGAAACCTGGAGAAGCCCCACTCGACACCGTCCGGAGAGAGGTAGTGGAAGAATCCAGGATAAATCTGGAACACTCAGAGGTCTTGGGACCCCTCGCAGAGGTCTTTCCGGGAAATTTCTCGATCGGGGTTCTTCCATTTGTAGCTGTGGTCCCCCACGACACTAAGGTAAAAATCGACAACAACGAAATTGATGATTTTTTCTGGATACCTGCGAGTTATTTTCTTGATAGAAACAATTCGTCAATTTACTCCTTTTCGAGACAGGGGAGGAAGATCGAAGTGCCCTCATTTGTCTACATGGGAAAATATGTAATCTGGGGCATGACTCTGAGAATCATAGAAAATTTCTTGTCGAGCTTGAACTGAAAATGACGTCTTTTTTGGCACAAGATTGATTTGATTCCTTCTTCGAAAATAGTCCCGAATGGTACTGAATAAGACAGGAATCGCCCTGCGCCCGGGAGTAACGTCGCCAAACGAGATTGTGAAGCTCGCGAAGGTAATTGACCAATCAAATGTTTCACATCTTTTCATCCCAGACCTCCCCGGAGGATTTGACTCTCTTGAGATCAGTAGTGCTTGTCTCGGAGTAACTAAGGGACTTCGCGTGGGCAGCGGCGTGTTCAGATTGTTAGAGCAGGACGAAAAACAACTTCTCCGAAGACTAGAAACTTTGCAAGCGATCTCGGGAAACAGGTATCTGCTCGGTGTTGGCACCGGTAATCCTGGTCCCACACCCGAAAAGAAAATCGATGATATGGTCAAGAGGCTTCTAGAGATCAAAAGCGTATTCCCAAAGGGTGACGGAGCATTGTTCCCGGAAAGCTATATCGCAACTCTCAAGAGTGGAATCGCGAGGAAAGTAGCTGGAAGTTGCGACGGAATTCTGATGAATTTTTGCTCTCCGGGATATGCTGGCAAGCTCGTAAGAAGCGTTAGAGAGTCGTACAAAGGAAACCTCGAGGTAGCCTGCTATCTCAAGACATTCTTTTCGAAATCAAAAGAGACTGCGACGAAGCTGGCAATAGCTGAGTTTGGGAATTACGATATGCTCAGCCACTATCACAAAATGTTCGAAAAAGACGGTGTAACTGATCTTATCAGCTCAGCCAAATCCTCGCAGATTTATTCAGATCGTCTCCGGGAGATTTCGCCTGTAAACCCCGACCGAAACGAAATAGCGGAATACGCGTCAAGATTCAGGCAGGCCGGAGTGACCATCCCGTGCTTGTATCCGTACTTTGCCCCTGGTGAGACATTCGAATTCAAGTTGGAAACCATCGGGTCGATAGTCTCCTCCGTAGAGTGACAATCGGGCTCCGATACTCAAAACTAAATAGCGGGGAATTGATCAGTAAGTAGCATGAGCTCGATTGAATTTGTCCAGAAGATGTCGCGCCTTTCGGAGCAGGGCGAAAATTTCGCGACTGCAACGGTAGTCGGTATCAAAGGTTCGACGACCGGCAGAATTGGCTTCAAAATTCTAATTTCAAACGATGGTTCGATTATTCACGGAAATCTGGGCGGAGGCTGTTCCGAAAGCGTCGTGGTAGAGCAGGCCCTCGAGTCGATCAAGGAAGGCAAGCCCAGAACTATGTCTGTCTTACTAGAGGAAGAGGAAAAGGGCGGCATCGGAGCTAACTGTGGCGGGTCTATGGAGATCTACATCGAACCGTTTGTTCCCGGAAGCCAGCTAATTGTTTTCGGGGGCGGTGGAGAGCGGAGCATTGCAGGGCCCCTCGTGAAGATAGCAAAGATACTAAACTTCAACGTCACAGTCGTTGATCCGGGAGCGACGAAGGAGATGTATCCGGAGGCTGACATTGTAATTCCTGAATTTGCGGACAAGGCGGTTACACAGATCCAGTTCGGGAAAGGTTCCGCGGTCGTCATAGTTACAAAGCACAAGTACGACGAACCGTCAGTTAGGGCGGTAGCTGGTCTTAACGTTCCGTACATCGGTCTCGTTAGCAGCTTCCACAGAGCGAGCGCGCTATTCAAGGAGCTCAGCGAAAAAGAAGGCTTGAAGGTGGATGACCTGAAAAAAATCCACGTTCCGATAGGCATCGATATTGGGTCTCA
>DATNHH010000259.1:0-2733 GCA_035605055.1 Nitrososphaerales archaeon | reverse complement strand
TCCCATTTCTTGAACTAGATAATCTCTGGTTTCGTCTTTCATGTCGTTTTTGCCTGCCGAATTAGCTATTAAGGGTTCTAAGACCCCATTTCTCCTAAAACAATAGGGACCTAATAATTTCCGTTTTCCTATGTTCGTTTTAAATCGGAAATAAATTGGTTACATCAATCCACTTCTTAATTAGGCGGAAATTGGAATGACACAATTCGTTCGCTCAGGAGAAATTCTTTTAGCTTGAATGTCGATCACTGCGAGTTCCCGGACAATCTTTTCTACGACGTTGAAAACGATGTCTGGTTTCAGAAAATTGAAACGGGATCGCAAGAAACTGGCAGGATGGGAATCTCCAGCGTTCTTCTGTTTCTCGCCGGAAAGATCTCAAGGATAAGATTTCGCCCGGTTCGAGAGGAAATAGAGCGAGGGCAGAGCATCGCGACGATTGAATCAATAAAGTACTTTGGAGCTGTGCGATCTCCCGTCAAAGGAAGGATCTTCAAGCTTAACGAAGAACTTCTTTCAAATCCCTCTCTAGTCTCGGCATCACCTTACGAAAGCTGGATTGCCGAGTACAATTCCTTTGATGAAGCTTCTCTTGATGGGTTACCCTATGGATTGAATGCAAAAGACAAGCTACTCTCAAGGATTAAGGAGCTGAGAATAAGATGTTTCAAACTACTTCCTGATGAAGACATGTATTCGATCGGGACAGAATGCACGACGACGCTCGCAAATCTGAGCGAGCTTCTCTCCGACAAGCAGAGAGGATACGTCATACATCTGGTAACCGACGATCCTACCGCCGATATTGAAATGGTACGCTGGTCTATGCAGACTGGAAATGGACTCGTTGAGACCAGAAGGGAGGAAAACCTGTATCACTTTATCGTCAGAAAAGTTTAGATCAGGCTGAAGTAAGTAATTAGACCTGTGGATAACATGAATTTCTGAAGAACATTCGCATAATGTATGATCGCTTCAACGTTGCAACTTGACAGAGGAAAAATCCTCAGTTCTATTTTTCGATTGAGGACCGAACCAAGTTTCCCCATTCGGTCCAGGAACCATCGTAGTTTCTGACGTCCGGGTATCCCAGGAGATACTTCAGGACAAACCAGGAATGCGAAGATCTCTCGCCAATCCTGCAGTATGCGATTACTTCCTTGTCTGGAGTAATACCCTTTGGCTTATAGAGATTTTCGAGTTCCTCAACTGTCTTGAACGTCCCGTCATCCTTCACAGCCTGTGCCCAGGGAATATTTTTGGCTCCCGGAATATGACCCCCTCTCTGAGCGTGCTCCGTCGGATACTCGGGTGGTGCTAGTATTTCGCCCGAATATTCTTTGGGGCTGCGGACATCAACCAGTACGACGTTGCCACTTGCGAGTGCCTTTCTAACGTCGTCGAGATAGACCCGGACAGATTCATCCGGCCATGAGGTTTTGTATTTGGTGCTTTCAGATGTAGGTACGTCTTTTGTCAGCGGTTTGTCTTCTTCGATCCACTTTTTTCTGCCTCCGTTCATGAGCCTGACGTCCTTCACGCCATAATACTTGAAGACCCAGAAAGCAAACGCCGCAAACCAGTTATTGAAATCTCCGTAGAGAATCAAAGTAGTGTTATTGGTAATTCCGCTGCGGCTGAACAATTCCTCCAGCTGCGCCTGACTCAAAATGTCCCTCCTTACAGGTTCGTTGATGTCTTTCTTCCAGTCAAACAGTATTGAATTTGGTACGTGACCCTGATTGTAATTTGCCGTCGGGTCGTAGTCAACCTCGGCGATCCGCACATTTGGATCATTGTGATGATCATTTACCCAGTTTGTGTCTACGAGGACCTCTGGGTGTGCATAACTCTTTGTCTGAACGACGCTCATAGTTTTCGTAATGAGTGTGGCCTACATTGCTATATTAGCCTACAGAATGACGCAGGTTCTGCCAAAATATCGCTCTCTGAGGCTCTAGCCTAACAAAAACTGCTTTGTCGATTTTTTCCGGAAAATAATCATCCTTTTCATACTGATAGTACTTCTCCTTCAGTTTTTTCGCGGCAAGACGCTTTTCTCGATAGTTGTCCTCCGGCCCGATTATTGTAGCCCGACAGTAAATCATCAGATAGGATAGCTTTTTCCAATCCTCTGAGTAATTATCGACCAGCAGGGTCGCTTTACCATTCTCAGAAATGTTTCTAACTCGCTTGAGAGTTCTCCCAGTTTGTTTCTTTTTTCTGTCGACCACAAAGTAGATCTTGTTTCCTAAGCAGGCATAGACGATCGGTACAAGATGAAGTGAATCAGCGCTGTCAAAAGTTGCGAGCCTTCCCACTCTTCCTTTGCAGAGATAATTAGTCTGCTTTTTTGAAAGCTTCAATGCTTGAATGCTCTTTCGTGGGTGAACAGCATCGGGATAGAAAACTTGTCCGACATTTCGACTACCTTCCTATCACTGATAGATCCACCAGGTTGAATTATTGCACGCACACCAGAGTTTCCCAGCATCTCAACGCTGTCCGGAAATGGAAAGAAACCATCGGAAGCACAATACGCGCCCATAGCTCTCTCGCCTGCGTTGTCCAGAGCCATTTTCGTAGCACCGTTTCGTTTCCTGAAGCTTCCGACGCCGAGAGTCCAGAGCTTTGCAAGGCTGCCACTTCCCGGAGAGACTTCCCCGCTTCCGATGACGATGGCGTTTGATTCGACTCTTCTGGCGATCTCCCACAAACCGAGGAGCACGGCTA
>DATNHH010000258.1:0-3444 GCA_035605055.1 Nitrososphaerales archaeon | reverse complement strand
GCTTTGATCGGCCTACGTCAAAAATCTAACTTGGAGAAGTATGCTCGAATTCGAGCATACTTCTCCAAGTTAGATTTTTGACGTAGGCCGATCAAAGCGAAGATCGAAAGAGCGAAAATAATCGACTGTGCAGAGATGTCAATTGATGAGGAACCGTATGGAATCGTTCCCGACGTGTTGAACATGTAGTTCCAGAGCAACGCGGAAATCATTCCAATCCCTACGCTTGCAAACAGAAAAAATAAAGAGAGAGACCTTCTTTGTTGATGAGGAGTCCCTAGGAGCAATGGTGCAAAAAAAATGGTGACCCCCAGTAGACCGCTAATTGTACCCCAAGAATCGAACACAAAAGGCGCAAAAACGATACCCAATGAATTCGCTCCCAATGATTCAAGAACTCGGTTGGGGCCTAGAAAAAAAGTCGATAGATTTAGTAGAACTAAAAAGCCGAATCCGACAATCACAACAAGCATGGATGTCCTAAGTATGAAGGAAAGGATTTCTTGGCTGAATGAAATCCTAGTTTCTTGCTTATTGAACATTCAATCTGAGAGTCGGTAAATGAACGATATCAAGCTAACCCACCTATCCGAGATTTTCCACTCTCTAAAGTCCGGACTAGGAGTACAGCAGTGAAACCAGATAAGAGTAGGGAGAAACCCTACTCCTTCAGTTCTCTTCGAAGTTAAGTCGCGATCGAATTTAGGGAAGTTCCGTAGTTCGCGAAAGGATCTCTCGTGCCACCGCAGCTCGGATCTGTCAGGAATACGGACCCGAGACAGTTTCTATACTGGATGTATTCTGTCGAAAAGAAGACCTTACCATCTGCCCAAACCGCCCAGGAATAATCTCCCCACCTCGGTCGGTACAACGGTGCTCCCAGCGCTTGATCCTGATATTCAGTGAATCCGTCTGCTGGAGATTTCCCGGCATCGGCCACAAATATACTACCAACTCCAGAGAGCTTTCCAAACATACCATACGCGGTACTGGGGTAGAAACCAGTTCCAGCCAGCGTGAAAGTGATGACGGCATTTCCTGTTGGACCTACTCCAACAGATGGGAACAACAGGTCCTCATTCGATGCTGCGACGTAACCCTCGTTTACGAGCGAGACTGACTTACCTGAGGCATGTATGACGTAGAATACAGCACCGAGATGGATGTTTGGAGTCTTGGTCGACCCTTGGTTTACAAGAGTTGGTTGCGCGGCCCAAAGGGCACCCTGAGCATAGGTTATCGCGTCCCAGAATCCGTCGCCATTGCTCGCTAGCTTACCAACGTGACATTTTGCCGCACACCCGATTGTAGCATTATCGCTGAAAATTTCGATCCCCAGAGGATGTGGTCCAGTCTTTTGTGGAACCAGATATCCACTCGCTGCACCCGTGGTTGGATCAACCTCCGGATTGTAGTATTTGTCCACATTTGAAGCTACTTTGATGCTCAAAGAAACTGTGGGACTCGCTGAATGAAGCGACGATGTATCGCTGAACGACCAGATTGCAAGACGGTTGTCTCCCGAACTGAAGCCGTTCGCATTATTCAGGAAGTCGAGAGCACTGATGCCCCACTCCGTTCCTTTCTTACTAGTATCATAGCTGCCGGTAGTGGGTGAAGATGCCGGATTGACTGACCACCAACAATCTAGCCCAGTCGTCGGCACACATGCCCCATTAGGGCTTGGAATGAGTCCGGTCTGGAAGTGTACGACATTCACCGACAGAAGACCACTCGCCAAACCCTGCTTGTCAAATAGATACACCTGGGCTCCATTGAATCCTAGTGGGAAAATCGGATATTCATTTGTAGATATGACGAGAGAGTTCTGATCCGCTCCCAGCAGAGGCTGGTCACCAAAGCATGGACAACCGACATCGTTCGTCTGACCTGGTCCTCCGAAATCGGTTACATCAATCGAGTAAATGTTCCATGTTCCCAGAGGAGTCGTGGAAGTGCTAGCCAAAACGAATTCATAGGCAAAGTCTGGTAGGGGAAAAGGACCGCCTGCACTGTAAACACCTGGACCGCCCAAATAAAGGAATGAAAGGAACCAGTGACCGGTACTAGCGTCGTACAAGCATCGGGGATCACTTAAGATGTAACCTCCGCCAACCGCGGATTGTCCGAACTGTTGACCAATTGGGAAACCGAGCAACGCCGCCAGGGCAACGTCGGAAGACAGGGGCGCGAATGTTGAAGCTGAATAGACTTTCAATACTAGGTTTATGACATCGATAACGTAGCCATTTCCTGCGCAAAGACCCTGGTCAGGGGGCTCAACGTCAAATCCATTAACACTACCGCTGTCGAATGCGTTGACACCTTTTGCGGTTGTGGCTTTGCCGGGATTGTTTACAATATTTGAAGCTGAAACAACTGGAGGAACGAAAGCAGCAGCTGGTGCATTGGGTCCGGATTCAAAGTTCCTTGTCCCAACTTTTGAAATCGGTGTTTTTGAAAAACTGGTGTAGTTTGCTTGGGAAGATACAACTGAGGCAAGTGTCGGCGAAGTTCCCATCTTAGTTATTGTTCCGACAGTCGTCGGCGCAACACTTTGAACTGAATTAGAGAAAGTAGACGTTGGAGCCGCGCTAGCTGATGAAGCTGCGTTAACTGGCAATAATCCTCCACTTGCTAGCAATAGTGCAAGCAGAGCTAAAGAGACGAAAGTGACTCTCATTTTCATAATTCGCAACTTAAAGTTCATAATCTCTCGCAAAAAAAGTCGGGCTCTAATAAGCTTTCAGATATATCTAAAAGAAAATGAGAAGTATCGGTTTCCGCTATATGATACTCGAAAAAGAGTTCTCAACGCAATGTCGTTAGATCCTACGATATTGAAATGAAGTCAGATCCAAGAACGAGAATTCCTGGCCCAGTTGAAGACGAATCTCAGGGCGTATTCATCTTCAAAGGTGATTTGTACTGAGATAGCCGGAAATCAAATTACGAAGAGCCAACCCAGTTAACATAACTCATGTCTTGGGTCAGATTTGATAAGTCGTCGGTCGTGCCATTGTACCTCAGTAACATTCCGTTATTATTTGCAAACCCTCCTATTATCCAGGAACCCAGTGATGGACTAGTGGCGATCGAAAGGACACTTGAATCCACGCCAACATTAGTTGCATAACTTGGCAGAGCCGAACTCAAGTTTGTGAACTTTTTCGAGTTGTAACCAACGAGCCAAGCGTGGCTCGCAAAGGAACTGAGAGCAACTGCTGCTCCTCCTCCTATGATCCAATCCGATCCATTCCAATCGATCGCATTTACGGAATACTGTGATAGCCTGACTTGAGATGGAAGAACGTCTCCCAAACTCGGAGTCAGATCCGTAAAGACGGAGTTATTGTACATCGCAAAGAATCCCGTTCCACCAATCAGCCAATATTGTCCGTTCCACCCAATACTCTGGATCGATGAGAATTCTGGAATTGAAGA
>DATNHH010000257.1:0-6996 GCA_035605055.1 Nitrososphaerales archaeon | reverse complement strand
TTTGCCGAGAGAGGGCTGCCAACTAGACCCTGTTCTCTGTAAAATACGAGCTCGTTTAAGACACCGTCTCGGTCAAGAAAAACGGCCCAGGATCTTGGCTTCAATGATTAGATTCAATCGTCGATAAATCGAAAATATAAGTTGAATTCAAGATTGTCCGAGTTATCACTTGGAATAAGAGCCCTTCGAAATCAAATGAAATTGACTTCTTCCCCAAGAACGGAGATCGGGTGGTCCGAATAAGTTCTAAAATAGGTTTTCTAGAGGCCCAAGCTAAAAATTTACATAACATATAGAGAGTCACTAACCGGAATTCTGGCATATCTCTAATGGAGACTTGGTTCATTGTCGAGCTGGTGACGCTGGCTCTGAGCTTACCAGTTCTCGCGCTTTCGTATTATTGGATGGTTTTGCTGGTTTCCTCAACCAAATATCCTAGAAATCTAGGAAGAAAAATGGTCGAACTCGACTACCATCCGATGGTTTCAATACTAATCGCTACATTCAACGAACGGTTTGTTATAGAAAGGTCTCTTGATGTCATAAAGCATCTGAACTATCCGAGACACAAGATTCAGGTTGTGGTTGCTGATGATTCCAACGACCTAACCGCGGAAATTATTGAAAACAAGGTCAGGGAGCTGAATCGCTTCGGGATAAAGGCAGTTGTTTCGAGAAGGCCGACCCGTGAGAATTTCAAGTGTGGCGCTCTGAATAAAGCGATGGGCTACGTTGTCGGCGAGTTTGTTCTTTTGCTAGATGCGGATTCGATTATTCCGTCTGATATTCTAAGCAAAGGAATCGACACCCTTGAAACTCACGATAGAGCGTCTTTTGTCTCCTATCGGTACGGTCACTACAATCGGAATTACAACAAGGTTACAAAACTCTTCGCCCTTTCCCAGGACATTGGTGACACTCTATCGAAGATGGGTTCGTACAGTATCGACGCACCCTTTTCCTTCCAGGGTGGCTTTACTATGGTTAGAACCAAGGATCTTCGCGAGGTTGGCTTGTGGTGAAACCAACGAATAGCGGATGACACGGATGTTTCGATTAAGCTATACTTGGCAGGAAAGCGCGGTGTGTACCTGAGTAATGTTACCATAATGAGCGAAGACCCCTCCACATTGGAAGCTTGGAAAAAGCAGGTTGCGAGGACTTCGCAGGGTTGGTGGCGGTGCATCGCGAAATACTGGAAGACGATTTTCACAGCGGACGATATTTCTCTCAGAAAGCGGTTTGGACTAATCCTAATGCTGATGAGCCCATTCTCGTCTTTGAGCTGGATAATCGTGACATTTCTTTCTGCTCTCGCGGTCTTGTTGAATATCGTCACACCCGCGAATTCAATCTTCAACAATCCTATCTTTGTGACTATCGTCACAGTGCCCATTGCGATTTCGATGCTATCTGGAGCCTGGGCATTGTGGATCCAAGGACTGTTAACGAAAGAGAATGCCTCTCTGATTCCAATGCTAGGTTACGCCACCGGATGCATGCTTACACTTGGCTCTATCGGCTTTTTCTACGGCGTTTTCGATAGACTTGGCTTCTTCCTCTACAGGACACCAAAGTCTGGTTCTGAAAAGGAGATGACCAAGACAAAATATTTCAGGAACCTAGCAAACGACCGTAACTCGATAGTCGAAGGCGTGCTCGCGATAGGCGGAATAGGCTTGGCTGTCTTTGCTCTTTTCCACGGGGTTTGGTTCCTCTCCCTTTCGATGGCTGGTTTCGGAATTTTCACTCTAAAATCTATGAATTTGACGAGGCACATCCGTCTGGCATCGGCTGAAACCGCTCCCGAGATTGCACCCAAGATAAGTTCTAGAGCGTAGAAAATCAACCTAGAGATACGACTCGATTACTCGGACTACGGCATCGACCCCATCATATCGTTTAGAGATCTCCATTATGCTTCGAGATCTTTCTATGTACGAAGGGTCGTCTAGACATGTGTCCACGGCTTCGACTAACCTCTTTGGAGTTAATTTCTCTGACCTAACCTCAATCCCAAGTCCGAGTTTCTGAAATTTGTCAGCGTTAGCAATCTGCTCTGAGTGATTGAAAATCGGAACTAGCACGGCAGGTTTTCCAAGATTGATGCACTGTCCGATAGTCCCATGACCAGATCTACCAACAAGCGCACGCGAAAGAGTGAATAGCTCATCCTTCACTGGACACCATTCAAACAGCCACGAGCCATTCGCAAGTTTTTTTGGATCTTTGGAACCTTTCGGGTATCCGAGCGAAAGGACGACATTGAATCGCTTTGAAAGTTGTTGTGTAGCCTCGACTGCACAATCAACAAATCTTTTCTTCGTCGCGTTAGGGCCGCTAATCTGGATGAAGACGGCGTCTCTCGAATCGAAGCATAGAGCACGCCTTACTTTTTGGATGCTCTCTTCTGTTACTGATAGCTTGGGTGAAGTAAATCCAACGTAGCGGACGATATTCGAGACATTTGTTCCAGCTATGTTTGCTTCGCTAATCGTATAGGGAGGCGGAAGGTCCGACATCAGTACTTCGTCGCTAAGTGACCAAAAGAGGCCAAGCACATTACCAGCGATTCGCTCATAGAAATTTGAGAGGAGATTCCCACGAAACCTAGAAGGAAAAAGGACCTTGAACTGGTTCAGTAGAGTGACAACGGGACATCTTTTTGCCCGCGCCGCGAAAATTGGAGAGAGTCTAGAATCGGAGATGACTAGATCAGGATGGAATCTTGAGACGAGGTCTGACTCGAAACCAAATTGTTTCATGAAAGTGAGTATTCCTTTAGGGAATCCAAGAAACGAATCACGGGATGAGAATCCTCCGTCTGAGTTCCATCTCAGATCGATCGATGGACTTTTGGTAGGATGCAATCCCTGAGCACGAAGGTAATCTAGACCCTCTTCAAAGCTTGAATACATGAACTCGTCTCCCTCTCGCAGGAGTTTGCCAGAGATCTCGGAGACCCGGGTCGCATGACCCAGGCCTGATCCGAAAACCGAAAAGTAAATTCGGCGCAACTACCCGCTAGATTCCTCCATTCTTAGAAAACTTGCGATCATTCGGTCTGAATCATTAGTCATCCAAAAAACAGATCAAATGATATTTTTGATTTCAAAACAATAAGATCGTTAGGGCGAGCTTGTCAATCACATATTCGAAATTGTTCAACAGAAATGTTCTAGGCAACGGAATACTATCCTTCTAATTCCCTTGTGATAAACGGCTTTAATAGTATGGCCGGAACAAGAAGATGTAGCTGTTTGTTCATGGAAGATGAGTTTGTAGAAGAAGCTTGCTTCTATCTCTCAGAATTAGAAAAACCAATTTCGGAGATAGGTAACGATTTGAACCTCTCATCCGATCAAGTAAAAGAGGCTATTGAAAGTTATAGGAAAAAAATTGAATCGGGTACTCTAACTTACGACGAGGATGCAAAGGATTTCTGGGCCAAAATTCGAAGGGAAAACATGGGCGACGAGAAGATCACTCTTGTCGATGACAAAGGGCGATATTATCACGGATGGAGAACCGAGATTGAAAACATGGGAACCGAAGAGCTTGTAGAGCTTCTTGTCGTGAATAAGAAATACTCCGATCGACACCCGCTTTCCGAATTTTCAAAAACCCAGCCAGTTGTAGGCTACGACCCAATCGTTCCCCTACGTAATATCAGAAGAACTATACTGATCATCGACGAGATACTTCAAAAAAGAGAAAAGCAGGGCCAAATTGACGTCGATTCGTCGAATTGAGCCTGACAAACTACGAGAATTTCGTGTAATTATTGGCGCAACTTCTCGAAATCACCACCGAATTTGTCACGGGGATCGTGACACTTTTTGTAATCCTTGATCCAACTGGAGTACTCCCCTTTTTCGTGTCGATGACTCGTGGAGTCTCAGATAATAGCTTAAGGAAATCTCAAAGAGAGCCGTTCTCGTTGCTGCAGGCTCATACCTAACCTCGGGGATAATCTCGATACTCGGCATCTAAAGTAAACAGAATTCCTTTTCAATCTTGAGCCAAAAACTAGTCCGGCTTGCGAGGGTTGCAGAGCCTGGTCAATTGCGCGGGACAACATTGTGTTGCGTGAGACTTAAGATCTCCTTTGTCTAGCAGACAGAGGTCAAACTAGTAATTAGCCTGGCTTACTTGTAAGAAATCCCGTCCCTTAGGGGTTCGTGGGTTCGAATCCCACCCCTCGCATTTTTAGGGTCAAATAGAAAATCGCCTAAATTATATTCATATTTTAGGCGTCGAATGTGGGACCCCCGCACATGGAAGCAGGTTCTACTTATAATCGATCCGAGCAAAGACCGATTAGAAAAGTAACTCCTCAGTTGAGTTCAACGCGCGCGCTGATAACAATCTTGAGTAATGTGGAGGGTTTCTCAAAAAGACCGATTATTCGCGCCGGATACGAATGATTTGTGCACTCCTTGCACTATTTTCGAGCTGTGAAGATATTTCCATCACAATTGGACCTTCAGGATGAGTCAGATTAAGCAGAGGCATATTCGAGCAATCTCCCTGACTATTGCGGGTTTTATCTTTCTTGCAATCCTAGAGCTGCCCAGCGGAATACCGTATTGATTTACCGGAGAATCGAAGAAATGTAATTGCTGACAGTCTCCTCTTTGGCTGGGAATCAAAGATCCACTTGGAGAGAGAGAACGAAAATATTGCAGTTGATTCTTCATATATCTCGCTAACGAGTAATCGTCGAACGACCAAGAAAGAATAGGGCTTGACTCTAAACTAAGGCGTGATTACAATCGATTTTTGAGTCATTCCCAACGATTCAAAAACTGAATTTAGACCACCTGGAAGGGCGCGCTGGTAATTTAGCTTTTTCTTTCCATCAAGCTGATTTAATTGTTAATGGAAATTAGTCGTCTAATTCTCTTCCGCTATCAAGATCGACGGGTAAGCGCGCTTGTTCTTCCTGATTACCTCAGTGTAAGCTAGCTCAACATGTCGCAATGCCATAAACTCGTCGAAACACTCGATCAGGAATGTTCCGAAATCTTTCTGGTAGCCATGCTTTGCTTTCCAGGTCTCGAACAGCAGTATTCTATAAGGATCGGCCGTAAGCACTTTACCTATCGCTTTGGCAAGTGGGACGACTTCACCAGTATCTGTAATAGTATGAATCTCCTTCCCAAGATTATATCGAATTTGACTGCCACGAGCATCATAACCCATCATCATTCCATTTTCTGTATCAATTTCTGGAAGCAAATCCCTTTCTTCTGGATCTGGCTCTGCATCTTCTAATTCTTGAGCTGGTGGATCTTTCTTCGGGGGCACGGTAGCTGCGACTTTCGGTTCGAGGCCTTCAACTATCTTGTTCACGTGTCCGAACCACTTTTCCATAGGATCAGGAAGCGCTTCCTGATCCTTGCTGAGAGGTGCTTCGTTTCCGTTCTGCGGAAGGCTCAGACCAACTAGAGCTTTTCTATTGGGGATGCTCTTAATGGGAGAAGCAAAGACTGGAGTTTCAATTGGAGATTCGGGTGGAGTGTCGGATCGCGGGGTAACTGACGCGTTCATTGGTTCCGGCGCTTGTTTAGCTAAGATGGCATCTTTCGCATCCTCGACCGACCGAGCTTTTCCAGAGGAGATTAACCCGAGGACCTCAAGAACCTTATCTCTACTAAACATGGCGAGCTCTTCCAGGTTCTTGACGCTGTCTTCGATCGGGCTGCCGAGAATTTTGTCTGCGTACGGCTCCAAAATCTCACCCAGCCTGACCTCCTTCTCGATCGTTCGCTTCCTTCGGTCAGAATCCTTCGACGCATTTGTGGAGTAAGAGCCGATCAAAGCGCCGTTATTGCGCTTTGAAGATCTTCGGTCTCCCCCGCGTCTAGCCTCCGGGTGTTTCAACAGAAATCTTCGCTTGCTGCGGGCGTGGGCAAGGCAGCGTTCGATGGCGTTGAGTTCGTTTCTAGCCAGATTTTCAGCATCCTGGAGATCTTTTCCCTCTTCCTCGTCTTCAACCTCGCGAATGAATGCGGGGATGGTTTTCCATTTCAGACAATGACAGGCGAATAGCCGGTGCAGTCCGCAAGCGAGGCACAAATCCTTCTTGCCTTTGATTCGGTAGAGCACAATCGGAGCCAGAAGCCCACGCTCCGAAATATCGCGCATCAAAAAATCGACCTTACCGGGATCAGCTTTTCTTCTTTTACCGAAATCGATATGGATTTCGGAAATTGGTACATCCATTTCGTCTTGTAGAAATAATTGCCTTGACATTACCTAGAAAATAGGAAGCAAATGATATAGAAAGATGAGGTGTTAGGGTACTCGAGTTCCTGGGAATTGACTAATCTAGAATTTATCAAGAAAGACATCAAGGACTACTTGTTTAACAGCCCTTCTTCGACCGCAAATGAAATCTCCAAAGCTGTGGGAAGGAACAGGTCTGATACTCTTCGTGCGCTGAAATTGCTGTGTGACTCGAAAGAGGTCGTCTACGATCAGATCCCTCCCCCACGACAGAATCTGATCCCTAGCGTGAAATATCGACTAAATGATGGTGGCCTCAAAAAATTAAGACCTGTTTTTGATCACGGCTTGAATGTACTCAATGAGGAGTTTGTGAAAAAACTCGTCGTAAGGGAAATCGAGAATGCCGCGATGAATCCCAGGACGAAGCGTCCGAAAACTTTCAAATGGGAGGATAAGATAGATCTACGCCCTACCCTCGCGACTGGATCCTCCCGTCGAGTTCAAGATTTCTGGAAAACAGACTGGACAGACGGAATCAGTCAATGGGTTAACGAAACTTACGGTTTATCGGTGTCAAAATGTGCGGAGATTATGCACGTGTTGCTTGCGAAAGTCATAGCAGAGGAGATAAATTTCAAGAATGCCTCGTTTTCAGAGCAGCAATATATTGAAGATTACAATCGGCTCGCTAGAATTTTTTTGAGATCGCTTTCTGAGAATCTTTCCGATTTTCTTGCAGAATTTTACTTTGCGAAGATTCAT
>DATNHH010000256.1:0-9846 GCA_035605055.1 Nitrososphaerales archaeon | reverse complement strand
CCTTTGCACACACTGTACGGCTTTCCGAGAATCGCTCCAGCATAGCTATACTTACTGATTCCGAACGGGACTTCCATGCCAGCTATTGCGAACATGAAAGGATGATGGCCAAGAGAAATAGCTACCGGACATTCACGCCCTAATTCATGATGTTTCTGCATGTCCAATCTGGCGTTGTGGCCCGTGTCCAAATGAACACCCAGTTCGCGGGAGTTGTGAACCATGAGTCTATAGACACCTACGTGGACGGCGCCTGAGTTTGGATCTTTCGTGATTAGGAAATCGGCAGTTCCTACGTATTTGCCACCATCGTGCTCATGCCATCGGGGAGCTGGAAAAATCTTGACATTGACATCATTGCCCTTCCTGACATTTTCTAGGAAAAGAGGGTTTTCCACGAATCTTGGTTGATAATCTTCGACATGGAGGTTGGTGTCAACAATTTTTTGTTTGAATTGTCTGACAAGTTGTAAGTTATTGACGTCATGAGGAAACCCGAGAGTCGACGCAACCCTTTTTGCATCCAGAAGAGCTCCCGTCAAAAGTCTGAATCCCTTCGGGTAGTCTTTGATCTCATCAAAGAGAAGGGTATGTTTTTGGCGTTTAGCGTTAAGCTCGGTCACAACCCCGATTTCGAGATCCCAGTCAGCACCACTAACTTCTTTCAACAGTCCAAATTCTCGTATCTCTTCAATCCATTTTCTAAGATCAAGATTCCCTTTACTCGACAAATTGTTAGTCATATTTGTTCAGAGGCCAAACCGTCTGACAGTCTGTGAAAATAAATAGGTTGTCCGAGAAACCACCCCCTACTTGTCTAGTCACAAGTCTGTGACAAACTTGTTCCACTTTGAATAAATGAAACTGGTTCACCAGGCAATCCAAAATACTCCTTCCACAATTGCCACACCCCGCTGACCAATTCGAAATCTACTTGATACGGAACTTCCATGGTTCTGTTTTGCCCTTTAACCACGGAGTCGCTGAAAAAGAGAGTTGCCGACACTAGTGCCCTGCCCCCGAGTTCGATCGTTGAATTCAGTTCGCAAATCTCATATGGACTTAGGGAACCTGTTCCATTGAAGAACATTTGCCACGCAGACATTACATTGTATGAGCAGCTTAAGTTGCCGGAGGGGTTGCAATCATGCCTACCATTTAATGCACTGAGCACACTTGATTCGTTGAAGTAAAACCAGACGGCTTCATACTGGTTGGAATATTCCGACATTATTGCCGTTAGATTCTTCTGCGCGACATTACTCAGGTGTATGTGGGTCAGGTTTGAAATTGTTTGCAGATCCATAGTGTTTGACATGCCGATCGTTGGAGATACGCCCCTTTGGAATACGAGGGCATATCCGCTTGCTAATGCTATTATAAGCACGATCAGTATCACGAAAATCATCACGAGTTTGGATATTCCATTTTTCTCTGACATCAAACTCGCTGTTCGAAGATATGCCATCTTACAGCAATCACTAACGTGTGGGAATTTATAAAGTCCAACATCTTCAAATTCGCATGATTTGTCAGTAAGCAATGGTCTCCTTAGCTACAAGGGCTTTGGTCTGATTGTGTGGGACATACAATATGGGATTACTTCTAGGACATTGAAACTCGAAGAGATTCTCGAAAATACACGACAGCTCATTGAAGCTTCTCACGAGCATAAATGTCCTGTAGTTTTTAGTCAAGGTACCGGCATCCCTTATGAGTTTCAGAGCGCCTATTCTCGATTTTGGCTTCAAAAGCGCGGCATAGATCCAAAGGTCCCAAGAATGGTTGAGGGAAGCCACGATTGGGAAATCATGAAAGAAATCAAACCAACAAATGGAGATCTAGTGATCAGAAAACATTTCCAAAGTTTCTTCGTGGGAACCCCTGTAGAGGCTTTCCTACGCAGTCGCGGAGTGGAAGTTTTGGTCATCGCTGGAGTTAGTACGGAAGTAGGCGTAGAGGCGACTGCACGTCATGCTGCACATCTTGGGTTTATTCCAGTCATAGCGGAAGATGCCGTCGGAAGCTCTGATAATCAACTTCACCAGGCATCCTTAGCGGTAATGAGAAAATTGTTTGAAGTGAGGACTACAAATGAAATCGTGAAAAATATCAATCAAGATTATGCCTGAACCTAGAATAATACTGCAATAAAACAACATTAGGGAGGTCTTGAAGAATCAAAGTATGTCACCCCTTCGGTTAAGCGTGCACATGAAAGCTTACGACAGAGCACTCCCGGTTCTTTCTGGCCAAGTTCCCATCGAAGGAGTCGATCCTATCTTCATTTCTTTTGAAATCGAGAATTTTGCCCGCATGTTGAATAATCTTGAATACGACGTTTCAGAGATGTCCTTCTCTTCGTATTTGATCGCGAGAGAGATGGGAATACCCGTAACAGCTATTCCGGTTTTTCCGCATAGAAGATTTAGGCACTCGTATATTTTTGTTGACACCAAAGGTAGAATAAAGGAACCAAGAGATTTGATAGGAAAAAAAGTCGGCATACCGATCTATCAACCCACCGCCCTAGTCTGGATCAGGGGAATCCTAGCAGATGAATACGATGTAAAACCCGAACAGATTAGATGGTTTTTTGACAGAGAAAAGGAACCTCTTCCGATATCCCCTCCGGCCGGCGTCTCAATTCAAAGCACTGGCGGTGTCAAAAAGGAGAGACTCTTTTTGGAGGAAAAACTAGACGCTCTTTTCGACTCGAATATTCCGAATATTTTCGCCGAAGGTAATCCAGCTATCCGAAGGTTGTTTGAAGATTACCGCAGTGTCGAGCTAGAATATTATAAGAAAACGAGAATCTTTCCTATGATGCACACGATAGTTGTAAAGAACAAACTGCTGGAAGAGCATCCTTGGATATCGACCAGCTTCTGGAGAGCTTTGGTTGCAGGAAAGAAGGAAAGTTTTGCAAGGATGAAGGATCCCAGATTCTCCAACCTAGTTTGGCCCCAGGTTTACTTGGACGATGAAAGAAGCATATTTGGCAGGGATTTTTGGCCTTACAATCTTAGGGACAACGAAAAGCCATTGGAGACACTCATCTCATATTCTCACAAGCAGGGATTGATCAAAAAGATCCCCCAATTAGAAGACCTCTTCGCTCAAAATACTCTCGATCTAATGGATAACTAAATTGGGAGTGAGATTTGATCTGAATTCTTCTCAGGTTGAATCGCTCAGCTTTGATCGTTCGTACTTAGTGGAAAGTGACATGCTGCGTAGTGTCCTGCTGATTTCTGATCTAACAATGGTACGACTTCCTCACATTTTTCCAGAGCATATTTGCAGCGAGGTCTAAACACACATCCCTTAGTAAGACTCGCGCTCTCTTCAATCGTGGAAGTTGAATAATCGTCGTAGTTGATTATCTGGTCAGGGGCAGGACTTGCCTTGAGCAACAGTTCGACATATGGATGAAGAGGACTGGAGAGGATAGCATCAGTATCTCCGAATTCGACTATTTTGCCAAGATACATCACCATCACCTTTTGGCTCACTAGCCTGGCACTTGCAAGATCATGGGTGATCATGAGTACTGTAAGATTTCTTCGCGACTTTAGATCGTAAAGTAGGGACATAATGTTCAATCGTTGAGCCGCGTCGAGCATTGTTATCGGTTCATCAGCGACTAGTAGTTTCGGACTTGAAGCTAGTGCTCTAGCTATATTGACTCTCTGCCTCTGGCCACCGCTTAATTGGTGAGGGTATCTGTTAAGAGTTTCAGCAGGATCTAGCCCTACTTCTTCAAGGAGCTTACTAGCCTGTTCGGTGATCTCAACAGAATTTCGTGAATCTGTGAACGATCTTATCGGAATGGAAATCGTCGTAAGAATGTCGTGGCGTGGATTCAGTGATTCGAAAGGATCCTGATAGATAATCTGAACGTCTCTGCGATAATCATGCAACGCCTTCCCTTTTAGTTTCGTTACTTCTGTGCCTTCGAATTTTATTGAACCTGCCGTAGGGCGGGTCAAATTCAGAATGCATCGGGCAACGGTTGTCTTCCCCGAACCACTTTCTCCCACAATGGAAGTGATCTCCGACTTTACAAGAACGAATGAGACGTCATCCACGGCAATTGTGGTAGTTTCATCTCTGCCAATCAGACTCGAATTTTTCTTGAATTTGACTGTAAGTCCATTAACCTCTAGAATTCCGCTTCTTTCGGCCGGTGATGGAGATGAACCATCAGGCCCTAGTTGAACTTGTGACATGCTACCTCTCTTCCTTCCTCCACTTGCTTGAGGAGCGGTCTTTCTTTGAAACAACGATCAAATGCGTACTTGCATCTTCCCGAATATTTGCAGGCATTCGGCGTCACAGCATGTGAGACTTCCCGAGTTGTGGCCCTCGCAAGTGAGACCTGCTCTTTCTTTGATTCAAGAGTCAGCAGAGTTCCTAACAACATTTCTGTGTACGGATGTTTGGGGTTGGACAGAACTTTCTTCACAGGGCCGCGTTCTGCGATTTCCCCACCATACATCACGGCCACATTGTCTACAAGCCCGTTCAGAAGGGAAATTTCGTGTGTAATGAAAATAAGGTACAAGCCTCTCTGCTTCATTTCTTTTTTCAACAACGAAAGTATCTGGCGTTGTGTCAAGACATCGAGTGCAGAGGTCGGTTCGTCAGCAATCATGATTCTAGGTGTCAGAGCGAGAGCGAGAGCGATGACAACTCTTTGTCTCATACCCCCGCTAAGTTCGTGGGGATAAGAATTCGCCCTCTCAGGCTTGATTCCAACTTCTGAGAGAAGTTCGACTGCTTTTTGTTGAGCTTCTCTCCTCGGAAGCTTCGAATGAAAGCGAAGAACTTCTACGATGGGGTCTGTGATTGTCTTAACCGGGTTCAAAGAATTCATAGCTGATTGATACACCATTGAAACTTCATGCCAGCGATAATTCTGCAATTCTTTGGTACTCATGTGCAAGACATCCTTGCCTTCGAATTCCACCGCCCCGCTAGAGATTTTGCCCGGCAGCTCGATAAGATTCAGAACCGATAAGCCGAGCGTGGTTTTTCCGCTGCCGGACTCGCCTACTATTCCTAGCCCGCCATCATTGCTCCCTTTGAGATTGAGGAATACTCGGTCAAGGGCGAGGATCTCTCTTCCTTCGATAAAGTATGAGACAGACAAGTCCGAAATTCTTAGAAGATCTCTCTGATCCTGCTCCATTGTTCTATTCCTCCTGAATCCTCTACTTTCTTAGTCTTGGATTGAGTATTTCCTCAAATGAAAAACCAATTAGAGCAAATCCCATCGCTGTTAGGGCCAACAAAAGTCCCGGAGCGAGAACCCACCACCAATCCCCTGCAAAAAATCCGTACTGTTGCGCGAAGTAAAGAATACTTCCCCAGCTGACCTCGCTTAGATTTCCGACTCCAAGAAATTCGACGCCAGCGGCAAGAACGATAGATACGGACACGATCAAAACGAAGTAAGCGATCGCGATGGAACCCACTTCCGGTGCGATTATTCGCCAAACGATCTGCCAATCTGTAAGGCCCGATGTTTTTGCCGCATCAACATATGCAAAGTTCTTGACGGATGAAACCTGCGCTCGAATCGCTCGGGCTCCAGTCGCCCAGAGAATCAAGATCAGGACGACGGCGATCAACCAATCGCTCGCCTCAAATATTGCCCCTACAGTAATCAACAAGATGAGTGATGGAAAACTTAACACTACGTCAGTAGCCCCCGAGACTAGCACTTCTAGTCTGCCGTAATATCCTCCAAATAGACCTGCTACAAATCCTAAGGCAGTCGCGCCAATTGCAGCTATCAAACCCCAGATGAGCGTGGGATAGGCTCCAAAGACTACCTGACTCATAACATCGTGTCCTTGATAGTCTGTGCCAAATGGGTGTGCAGGCGACGGTGGCCTATTCGGCAGACCGGATACAGCATCAGGCTTTGTGTGAATGAAAAATGGACCTAGCAATATGAAACCAACTATTACGATGATGATCGCCGCACCAAATTTAGCCGCTTTGCTTACCAGAAATCTCGAGACTACTCCGCGTTTGGGTTTTATTGACGCCAATGTCTTCTACCTTACCTAACTCATTTCTTCAGTCTTGGATCTAATCTCGTCAGAATGATATCCCCCACTATGCCCCCCGCGATGACCATGATTGTAGTCAAAAGTAGACTCCCTTGAAGTACGGGGAAGTCACGCCCTAAGATCGCGTCGACAAGGAGGTCTCCAATTCCAGGATATCCGAATATTACTTCTACTAGGACTTCTCTGCTGATAAGGCTCGCCAGAGAAAAAGATATTACCGCAACAAGTGGTAACATAGAATTTCTCAGAACATACCTTGAGGACAGAATCCAGTTTGATAATCCTCTTGATTTCGCTGCTAGAACGTAATCGCTCTTTAGGACCTCTTGCATTGATCCCCTCATTATCAGAAAACTCTCTCCTATTACTGAAAGACTCAACGCCGCAACGGGGAGAACCGCATGCCAAATTACATCCAGGTAATAATTGACCCCTGATCCAGGACTGAAGCCAGTCGCTCCAAAAATGGGGAACCAGCCCAAGACGATACTGAACACGTACAACAATATCATCGAGAGCCAAAATAGCGGAATGGAGTTGAACATGATCGAACTATACAGAGAACCAATCTCGAATTTGCCCCCCCTTCTCATTGCGCTAAATGCGGCCATGAAGTAAGTAACAAACTCTCCTACCCCTATGCTTGCTAGAATGAGGAGCATTGTCCATCCGACTCTGACCGCAAACAGTTGAGTGACTGTTGCTGGAAAGTAATTGTAAGATACCCCGAGATAGGGCGGCCATGTCAGGAAAACGTTCTTCAGAAAATCGAAGTACTGGGTCGAGAGTGGTTGGTCTAGTCCAAATCTCGTGGCAATTATTTTCGAAGCTTCATTTGGGAGTCTCGTGGCTCCGGCGATAATATCTGCAGCATTCCCTGGCGCAAAACGGGGCAAGAAGAATGTTATGTTGATTACTGCGAACAGGACGATGATATAGGTGATAATGCGCCTATAAAGAAACTTCAAGTAAGAACGAAACTCTGAACATGGTATAAATTAATTTAATGAAAATTATTTCTTCGAAAAACGTTTTTCAAACGATCTCCTGATTTTGCTGCATCGCGAAAATATTTTCTGAAAATTGGTTGCCGGCTCCGACAAGGGGAGCCGTGATATCCTATTGTAAGCTTGAAAAAAAGGCTGGAAAGGAAGCCGCCTAACCAGCCCAGTCGCTACTTCCGCCTGGATCTTGATACGTATGCAAAAGCTCCAGCAATTGCTACTATTGCGACAACTACCCCACCTATTAACGCATACGTACCCGTTGAATTCGACGCTGATGTTGTCACAGTTCCTACCGCAGTCGTGGTTACGACTGCCGTCGTAGTTGTAATTATTGAAGTTGGAGTACCACCTTGGGATGAGCTAGTTGTTGGGGGCGTTGATACTACTGGTGTCAATGCAGCAAACATCGATGTGTTGAATCTTTCTGGCTGTAGTGAAATCAAGCTCGGAGGGGTAGGCCATCCAGTAAAGTGTGCGGTACTGTAGCCAACAATCAAGTCTGGATATGCAAGAGGAAGCACGGGGAGGTATTGTGCCTGTATCTGCTGAATATTGTTCAGATATTGCTGTTCTTGAGTGCTGTTGCCCGATCCATTAAGAGCTGTTAGGTTTCCATTGTAAGCATTCAGGGCACTCTGTGGCCAAATCAGAGTAGCATGGCATCCTGGAGTACCCATCGTCGCGCAAGGAGGCTGGCCGTCTAGCCATTGATCGCTGAAGACCGGACCTCCGCTTGAGTAAAGTATGATTTGATTCTGAATCCCGAAAGCATTTGATGCAAAGTTTGCCGAAAGGCTCTGAACCGAGACTGTTTGGACATTTATCTGCATTCCGAGCGCTCTCAAGTTTTGAGCTACAGGAGTTGAAGCTGGGATGTCTTGCGGCTTTGCTGTGTCAGTCCAAAGTGTCGTCGAAAAGACGGTACCGTTTGGATAGTGCAAAGCTCCGCTGCTGTCTTGGGTAAATCCGATTGATTCGAGGAGTTGCAATGCTTTTTGCGGATTGTAAGAGTATGTTTGTTGGTTCGGAGTGTACCATGGAACGTTAGATGGCACTCCACCAGTAGAATTGTTTGCAGCCAGACCGTACCCGAACATTGATCCGACAACGGCTGAATCGTTGATCGCATATGCCAGCGCTTGTCTAAACTGTGTCATGTTGTACGGATAAGTAGTCACATTATATTGCAACGCAGTCTCCCATTGAGCCTTTTCATCGTAAATATGCATGTTAGGCAAGTTGAGATCAGTCGAAATTGCTCCGGGTGCAAGCGGCCATGTCAAGTCAGTCTGCCCTGAGACTAGGAACTGAGTCATGTATCCAGAAGATTCAACGAAGTTAACAGCAAGCTCGCAGACCGCCGATTCAGGCTTATAGTAAGGATTGCGCAGCATTACTAAGGTCGTTGACCCTGAAGTATAGTTAGTGTCGTAGAATGGACCGTCAGTAACATCAGATCCGAACATGTTGTAGGCTGGCCCCTGTTTAATGTCCGACGGTGGCTCTATTGAGAAGGAGATGAAATTGGACATTTCTTCAGGTAGATGCGCATCCGACTTGTTCAGAACAAAAACCGCAGCGGTACTGTTTAGGGCATATTCATTTGCTATTTCAGTGTGCAAATTTAGGATATCGTAATTTGGATTGAGAGCATACGACGAATTATAGGTGTTTAGGATGTCCTTTGAAGTAATGTTCGTCCCGTCAGACCACTTCTCACCAGGCCTAATGTTGAACGTCCATTGAGTGTAGTTACTATTGGAGGTATAACCATTAGTGATGGCCCCGCTCCAGTCAAGACTGCCATTCGGAAGATCAGGAAAAGGAGTAAGGCTGAGCTTTTGTGCCCATGCGACGATAAAGTCCGCACTTCCGTGAGCGCTCAGATCGTTGAAAGTGTCGGGTATCGGAGTCAAGGTGACTCGGAGTGTATTGTTCGTTGGACAGCTACTCTGTGCCGAAACCGACGGCACGAATTGAATCATTGTTGTGGGAGCTAGGGCAAGAAAAGCTAAACAGAAAAGAGCAAAGATAGACAGGATCTTCTTGTGCATTGTTGGAACGAAACGCTTTGGTCTATATATCTGTTATTAACCACCAAAGGTCAGTTTTCAAAAAGTGGAATCAAGTGAATTTGCACTCCCGCCCTAGACGAGTTTATCTAGCCTTGTTCGAATTTACAACGATGGTTCTTTGATGGAGTTTGTGATTCTTCATGTCCGATCTTAGACTCACGCTAGCTTGCTGGGACTACGATCGAACCATTCCCTTGATGACCGGCAGGGTAAGGCCAGAAGGAATAGATCTGAATTACATTTCGATTCCAGTCCAAGAAATTTTCTTCCGCATGCTCAAGTATCACGAATTCGACGCCTCTGAGATGTCTATGGCATCTTACATGCTATCTTTAGAACGCCCTACTCCAGAAATGATCGCGATTCCGGTCTTTCCTATGCGATTTTTTCGCCATGCTTCAATCTACGTCAACACAAATAGTGGAATTGTAACTCCGAAGGACCTCATCGGCAAGAGAGTTGGAGTGCCTGAGTGGCAGCTTACTGCAGGTGTTTGGATAAGAGGAATTCTTCAGGATCATTACGGGGTTCCGCTAACTTCGGTCACCTATTTTTCTGGCGGGGAAGAATCGTCTGGCCGGAAGGAGAAGATTCCCTTCAAGCCACCAGAAGGTGTAGTGATTAATCAAATAGCGCCAGATAAAACGCTCTCAGCAATGCTTGATGAAGGTGAGATAGATG
>DATNHH010000255.1:0-4822 GCA_035605055.1 Nitrososphaerales archaeon | reverse complement strand
GCCATTATTAATTGAAATTCGCGACAATCTTAGAAAACGAGCGATAGTGCTCAAGAATGCTGCTACCAATTGCGAAACCCTCCACTCTTTCCTGTGCGAAGCAACAGACCGTGCCGATATCAAACAACCTGAATAGCCTGGCATACTTTAGAAAAATCCGAAACCTAGAGGTGTTCAGTTGGGAAAATTGTTTTGAGAATCGATTAGAGGCAATGTCTAAACTACCTTAGGTATCGTGTCAACTACATGAATTCCTTCGACGTTCGTAAACGCTCTATCGTTCGTAAGACGGACCGCTATTTGTCCACGAGACCGATAACATTTGAATCGAGTTTTCCCTGGAATTGACCTTATTTTATCTATCATTTATTACTCTGATCGTAATTTGTGAGTAGATTTAGAGCCAGAGGAGAGTTCAGTATGACATGAACAATTACCAAGCAAGCACCAGCAGGGTAACTTTCACTCACAGAAGCTCGAAGTAGTGCTGCGGTACATTACGCCTCACCACTTGAAGAAAAATCCCCTGCGCCGAAGCTCCGAATCCAGCTCTTCTTTTCTTGATCTTACAAGCTTTGCACCGTCTAGCAAATTTTGGTCAGACCAACCCCTTAACTCTGAAGGGGTCAATATTCGGGCGTATAGAGTGTTTGACATCGCTGAATCGTTCAGGAAATCATCCAACTTCTTGCCTTCTACCGATCGAGCTCTCGTTTTTACAAATTCCGCGATTGCCATACGGAATACGGAGGTAACGTTGTTGCCTTCATCACGCGCGATTGCCGTTAAGGCATCAAGCAATAACTTGTCCTGGTGTCTGAAATTAATGGCGATTGTGTATCGAGGATGTAGATCCACTATGCCTTTCTACTCCGGGGATTACGCATGTTTGCAATGCTTGCATGTACCGCATCGACGAAGGCGACGTACATCAATTCCTCTTCTCCTCTATGATAATTGCATCGTGGGTCGAATATTTTCGCGTCCATTCCTTACATTCCATCGCGTACCTCGCTAATCCTATCCGAGTAGCTTTCCATGTACCAATTGGGACTTCCTCACCGACTGGTAAAATCTGGCCCTTTATGACCAAGTTTTTTCTCGAGAATTTTATGACGCTGGAAACTATCTTCCTTCGAGATTTTGGGTAGCGCGCCTTGAGATCATCGTCGCTGAGCTTGAACCATTTTTCACTCATCACTTCTTGAAGTACAGTCTTTGTGGGCACTCCCGTTAATTGTTCTTTAAACAACACGCTCAAAATCGGAATCTCGCACGCGCTGGAAGTGGGCGCCCTTGCCATTATTTTCGTGACTATTTTTGAGGTAGTTTGCCTGAGTTTCGGCGACTTTTTGTTTTCGTTACTTTGGATCCTTTTATCTGACTCAAGTTCCTTCATTCCTTAATTCCAAGACCCGCGAATGAACTTAGGGTTTGCATAAGCCTTGTCGTCTGGAATGATAGACTACTAGTCTGCGATTGGAGGTATAGCCGAGTTCATTCTTAGCTCATTTCGTTTTCCAGTTCCGCCTCAAATCAAGTTCTCAAATTGTGAGCTGGCAAGTTTAACTATCAAGCGTCGATAGCAAATAATTACGAAAGTGTTCATATCAGAATCGAAATGAATCGATCTTTCTGAATTACTGTCCAAAGTGACAATTACCCTTCACTGCACCTGAAATCCTATGGAGACGTAAAGAGTCCTAATTTGCAATCCAGTCTGGCTGGATCTTAATCAAGACTCGATCGCCCACGGGCCGATCAGGATCGTCTAGAGTCCCGAGATATTTCATAGCCATCCTGTTGTTTTGGTCGAGCGCTCCGTCTTTTGTTATCTTCACGACGTGTCCCCGGATCAGGACTTTGCTATACGGATTTTGCTGTTCGGTTATGCTAAGCATTACCTTCTGGTTTTCTTTCAGCAGCTTGATCTTCGCGCGAAACTCCGCGGCGTTGATCAAGATCGTGTCTCCTTCACGATCGATCCAGACCGGGCTGACGTGCGGGTTACCCTTCGGAGTCACAAATGCGAGGTTTCCAAAATTCTTGCCATCGATCATGGCAGCGGCTTTCTCAGTGAGTTTCATTGTCTGATCCTAGGGATTGAATTTCGATAATGTAGCAATTTCGGATGATCCAAGTCAAATTGTTGTACTAAACTAAACTTACAAATCTTAAAGTAGAGATGCTTTCCGAGCTGAGAACCCAGCTCACTCTCGAATAAAAAGTATCTAGGCCCACTTTATTATCAAAAAATAGAGCGTTGCGATAAAACAGTAGGACTCTTCTCAGCTCTTTTAATACGAGTTTCCATCGATTCTTATTTAGAATTTTTTTTCTACGTTTCACACACGTGAGTACTTTTTCGCCGAAGAGCTTCGTTCAAGCTCTGTTCAATTGAAACAGCTTGTTTCATCTGTCTGTTAGCTCGGAAGAGCTTGAACCGAGCTGAACGCAGGTTAGTAAGCTCGATTCTAAATGAACGGAGCCCACACAGCTCAAATCTAATTGAATGAATTACTTCAATGGCAGATTCACTGAGTGTCCGCGATCGTGCGACTCATATGCCGCCAGCACGATTTCAAGCGTCTGTCGTCCATCGTCAAAGTTGACCTTCGGCCGCTTGCCGTCGATCACGCACTGCAGAAAGTGCCGCTGCTCGTGATAGTATCCGAGATCGTACTTTTCATCCGGTATCGGAAATGACCAGCCGATATCCGCTCCCTCCGAGGGCTGAAACATCGACTGCCCGACGCTGCCATAACCCACATGGCTGTGCACCTTCATCTCATTTCGCCTGTAAAGATCCAGGAAGATCGTCCCCTGATCGCCGTAAATCTCGGCGCGATCATCCGTCCCGCCCGTCATGTAGCCGCCGGTGTGTACCTCTCCGACGCGGTTTCCTTCAAACCGGATCGTAACAAGCGCCATGTCCTCCATCCGCTTCGGTTTCTGTATTCCAATGCTATCGATGATCTCTGCGTGGACTCTCAACGCCCTGGGGTGATTAAACATGAATCTCACGAATTCCACGGAATGCACGCCGGTGCTGATCAGCTTGCCTCCACCCGATTGCTTCGGATCAAGGTACCAGCTCGTCTTTAGAATGTTCTTCTCCGCCTCCGATCCGAGAACGATGTCGTCTGACTCGAACGCCTTGCAGAGGTACAGGTTTCCGAGCCCTCCCTTATCGACGATGTCCTTTGCCGCGCGGTAGGATGGAGCAAAGCACAGGTTTTCCGTGTACATATCAACGACGCCAGCTTTCTTTGCTTCCGCGATCATTTCATCGGCTTCGGATAGCGAGAGGCAGAGCGGCTTTTCAACTGCGACGTGTTTTCCGGCTCTTAGTGCCGCGACGGCGACGTCATGATGGAGATAGTTTGGAACCGCGACCGTGAGCGCCTCGACATTCTTGTCCTCGACCAGCTCGTGAAAATCCGTGTATCCCTTCACGCCGTGCTTTGCTGCAATCTTTTTTGACACCTCTTCTCGTGCATCGCAGACCGCCACGAGATTTGACTCGGGAATCTGTGTGTACCACTCGGCGTGCACAGACCCGATCGTGCCTAACCCCACAACAGCCGTACTAACTTTTCTCGTCATAAGAAACCACCCAATTTTTCAATTAGCTTTTTCATCATTTCTGTTGGATCTTATTAGT
Source organism: Nitrososphaerales archaeon (assembly GCA_035605055.1). Taxonomy (GTDB): domain Archaea; phylum Thermoproteota; class Nitrososphaeria; order Nitrososphaerales; family CADDZS01; genus DATLTL01. Next base: position 1,158 of record DATNHH010000255.1, on the reverse strand, counting down.
TCGCTCTCGATGGCAGATCCCAGAATCCATAGGACTTTGATCCGCTGTAAGGGAACTTGTTCTCGATGACGGCCTCAACAACCGCAGGTCCATCGGTTAGAATCGCGCTCGAAACCGATTTTGAAAGTTCCGCGGGGCTTTCGGCCCGGAAGTATTCCGCCCCATAGCCTTTCGAGATCATTTCAAAATTCGGCGTCCTAACTTTTCCCGTCCGATCCTTGAAATCCGTCCCTACAATTCTGCCCTGAAAATTTCTCATCTGGAGGTCTCTGATCGAAATCCAGCCAAAATTATTCAAAACCACGACGACCACCGGGAGCTTCAACTGAACTGCAGTAAGGAGCTCGACGTTGTTCATCATGAACGAACCGTCTCCTTCTACTGCAACCGCGACCCTGTCAGGTCGAGCCAGCTTGGCCCCCATCACCGCCGGGAAGGCAAACCCCATCGTCGAATAGCCGCCAGAACTCAAAAACGTCCTCGGTTCCGTAGTCATCCAAAGCTGAGCCATTATCTCCTGGGGCAGACCTGCGCTCACGGAAACGATTGCACTCTTAGGAAGCGCACCCCGTAATATCTTGACCGCATTTGGGATTCCCATGGGAGTTTGCGTCCTTAACGCTTCGATCTCCTGGAACCACTGATCCTTTAGCTGCTTTACGCGCTGATAGTGGGCTGACTTGTGATAGTCTGCTTTCTTTCCAATCTGGGACAGAAGGTCGTGGAGCGTGCCAAGGCCCGCCTTTGCATCAGAATGGATGCCTACTTCAGTCGGGTAGTTTTTCCCGATCTCTCGCGGATCAATGTCCATGTGGATCAACTTCGTCGGAGGTATGTTGAACGTCACGTCAGGAGAGTATGAACTTGTGGTCTCATCGCTGAAAGTTGTCCCGACCGCCAGTATCACGTCTGCGTCAAGCGCGAGCTTGTTTGCAACAAGGCTCCCGACATTCCCAGGCGAGAACACGTATAGGTCGTGGTCTTCCGGGAAGCCACCCTTCGCGTCTCCCCTGAATGTCGCGGCGACCGGGGCTCCCAAAAATTCAGAGATCTTCACGAGCTCATCCTGCGCGTCGGACATGACTACGCCTCCTCCGATGAGGATAAGTGGTCGCTCGGCTGAGAGCAACAATTCCGCGGCTCTTCTTACGCTTGTTG
>DATNHH010000254.1:0-3709 GCA_035605055.1 Nitrososphaerales archaeon | reverse complement strand
GACCTGCTAATTGCGGCTTTAAGACAAAGACCCGACTACATCATTGTCGGCGAGGTAAGAGGGGAAGAGGCGTACACTCTCTTCCAAGCAATTTCCGTTGGTCACGCTGCTATGGGAACGGTTCACGCCGCTTCAATGGTGGAATTGATCGCTAGAATTGAATCAATGCCGATGAATGTTCCGCGTGTCCTAGTGGCAAACCTCGACATTGTAATTTTCTTGGCGGCAATAAGGAGAGGTGAGGAAAAAGTCAGGCGGGTGAGAGAAATTGTTGAAATCCTTGGAATTGACCCGGGAACAAAGGAGCTCATTACCAATACTGTCTTCAAGTGGGATCCGATTACCGACACTGTCGAGTATCTGGGTAGAAGTTTCATTGTTGAGAAGATTTCGAAGAGCTTCGGAATTTCAAAGGAAGGCCTCGAACAGGAGATTGAAAAGAGGCGAGCTATGCTCGACGATCTGAAAAGTAGGGGTATCGTGAATTACAAGGAGGTCACGGAAGCAGTTAGGCAGTACTACCTGGAACGCGAAGCAATTCAGGTTGAATTGAACGCTGACAGGAAGCTCCGGGAGAAAGGAAGCGTAGAAGGGGACGCGATGAGAAATCTCTAGTGGTCGGAGTGTCAAATGGCACAAGTTAAGCTAGAAAAACAGAGGAAAACTCAAGCAAAGAAGATCAGCGCATATAACAAATTTTGCTACTTTATGTTCAAGTGGCTTGACAACAAGCCGAGACCCGGTATACTCAATCTGCTGTACAAAGCAGACATTCAGATGCTTCCTGGGATGTATCTGGGAAATATCATCACTACTGCATTGATTGCTACTGTGGCAACACTAATGGGCTCGTGGATCGTTTTCACCTTCATTTTGCAAAGCCCGCTTGCCCTAATTTTTGAACTAATCCTTCCACTTGCAGCTATGGGAGTTTCTCTTGGCGCTCTCCCATTGATCACTTTGAACAAGATCACAGGAAAGAGAGTGAAGATAAACAGTGTCCTGCCGTTTGTCCTCGCGTACATGGCTACCTTGTCTAGCGCAGGCATGAATCCAGTCGAAACGATAAGGGCAGTGGGGCTAAGAGAATTCGGTCCCGTTGCGAGGGAGTTCCAGAAAGTAGCATACCGCTCTGACGTTCTCGGTGAAGACATTATTTCCGCAATAAACCATGTAGCTCTCAACACGCCGTCGGACGAACTTCACGAACTGATGATCGGAATGGGGAATATCATCGTATCTGGGGGGAGTCTCCGGACTTATTGCGAGCAAGAATCCAAGGAGCTTTTTGCCCGCAAACGAGCGCAGCTCAAAGGGTTCATAGACAGCCTCGCCGCATTTAGTGAAGGATACATCGGCGGTATTGTCGTATCACTGATCATGGGTATCATCGGAATCATTATTCTAGGGGCGCTTGGATTGAAGGTGCTGCCGTTTCTCTCGACCCAGAATCTATTCGATATCTTCGTTTTTGTATTGGTTCCTTTGATCAACGTAATATTTCTCGCAATCCTTGAGACGAGATTTTCTGGTGGAGAAGTTTGACTTCAACATTCCTTTAGAAATCTTTGATAAAATGAAAAATACTTCCTTAGAATAGTCATAGTTCCGATAGCGCGAATGATTCTAGACTATATGGAACTATTCACTTACTTGGCGATCAGCAACCTGATCCCAAGGATTGCCTCTGTCAGTTCCGCGCTTTTTGTGCTTTTAGTCTCACTTTCTCTAATTTTCGCTGGAAGGTTTGTTATCAGGATAATCGCGTTTTTCGGAGTTGGGATCGTATTGGCTGCGGCAGCAGCTTCGGTCGGGGCCATAATCCTAGGAGTTGTCGGTTTGGTAATTGGAGGAATCATCGGTTTTGTTGTGGGCGGTTTTCTGAGCTTCGTTCTCCTCCCTCTCGCAATCGGAGTAGCCAGCGGTCTCGTAGCTTACGATCTGACCCAAGGATTTGTTCACATTTATCCAATCTCGGTCATCGTGGGAGTGTTTTTCTTCATCTTGGGAGTCTTACTTTCAATGAAATTGCTTTCGCTTGCAACAGTTGTATTCGGGAGCTTGCTGCTTTTCGACTCACTCATATTCTTTCATTTTCCTTTAGCGATCGCTCTAATTGTATCCGTTCTGATGGGCTTGGTCGGGTTCTGGGTTCAGGACGGGTTTGAAAAGAATCATCGTACGGGACACCAATTTGTTGGATGGTCAAAGAGAAATCCTCCCGCGTCAGCAGTTCCGATAAATCCGAGTACATCGACAAGGCAAGCTGTTCGATATTGCTCGCAGTGCGGGTCTGAGATCGACAATCCTGCGACAAAATTCTGTCCTAATTGTGGAACTAGTCTTGACTAATCTAGTTTCAATCAGTCCAAAAGATCTTGACTTACAAAAGAAATAGAAATTTAGAATTAGTTCATATTGGAATTAGCTCACACGAGGGTCGGGCCACAACTATGAGGAGGTTGATAACAGGCATATGTGAACCACGTCGGCATGTTGGGGTCAAAAGCTGTCATTGCCTGAAAATTGGGCTCAGGAGTATCGCTCGAACCATGCCCGCCCCACTGCTGATACAATCCACCATCAGGCCCAATATCACCAAAAACCCCCATCGGGCCCACCTGGTTTGTCAACGTAAACACTTGTTGAATTGTAATTTGAACCATCTGCAATGGGGTTATTCCATTGTAAGTAATGTTCGTTAATTTCCAGGCTTGAGTTGCCCTAGTTGCCTGAATAAAATGAAGGGCTTGTCGGGGAGCGTGAAACGGAAATTGGGTCATTGCATTACGATAATCATTCTGCCAAGCAGAACAACTGGATCCCGCGATGCACTTCATGTAATCTTGATCGATTAAGAAAGAGAGCTCTTCTAAATCGCTGTTCGGGCCAACAGGAGTACCACTAGGAAACACTGTAACAACACATGGAGTAGGTTGCGTCATTGAGCAATCATTGCCTGAGGGACCACCATTGAAACCACCATAACCGGGGAGGTACCAAGTTTGACCACCGTCAGAACTTTGTCCGCCACCAGCACAGGCAGGAGATCCTATACCGCCAAGAAAAGCACTTGTTGACTTAGCAAGTGTGGTACCGTAAGGACCGGCAAAGCCGTACTCGCCTTCACGACGGTCATATGCGGTGCCAAAACTGTTACCAAGACCAGAATGGTAATAATAAGTTTGAAATTGAGTACAACTCCCGACTCCATACCAGGTCTGATTGAGGAAACTTCTGTCCGTGTTATAGATAGTTGTGCTCAGAGAATCGTTAGTAGTAGAATAGATTGGATTTGTCAGATAATACCTCATATTGAAAGTCGAAAACGCTGGAAAGATTGCAGAGCTTTCTGCCAGAGGACTAGAAGCACTATTGAAGAAATCTAGGGCTGCACTACCTTCAAGATTGTTATCAATCGCTACCGCAACGTTATGATAACCGCCTGTGGTAACTCCTATTGCCGGTGAAGGTTCAATATTTCCACCAGCAGTTAGATTAATGCCAGAATCGTAGCCATAACTCCCGGTGCCGTATGGAGTCATAAGCACTTCTCGAATATTTTCAAGTTGGGAAAGATACGGAGTCCAGAATTGAGGATCAGAGTAATTCGAAGTATTTACCGGGGGAATGGTTGTAGAAAACGCTTCTGTCTCCAATGATACTAATCCATAGGTGTTCACAACTATTAGCGTAACTATCGCGGGAC
>DATNHH010000253.1:0-14156 GCA_035605055.1 Nitrososphaerales archaeon | reverse complement strand
CTTGTCGTGGGCAATCAGAGGTTGTACTTTGCAATGCAGAGCTTTCTGATTACATCTCCTGCAAGACAAATACCTCAACTTGGCGGAGCTAGTTTACTCGTAGCAAAAGGAGATGCGGCAAAGGCTGTCGGGAAGAATCTGGAGGCGCGTGTAGATTACGAAACTGCAGCGAGGATCGAGATATTCGAGCAACACAAAGAAAGCGCAAGAAATTGTCTCCAACTAGCTGACGGGGTTTCAGAGAATACTTCGCAGCATCACGAGTTTCATGAAACGATGCTGGCCAATATGGACGAGGTACTGCGGGTTTCTAAAGCCTTCCAAAGCTCTGCGACTAATTAACCCCAGTCGGAGAATCCGTCAACTCTTTTTCCAACAGATACCGCACCCGTGCATTGGGATCCATTTCGATTTCAGAAATTGTAGAGAATCCAGACTTCTGTCACATTCTCTGGAAAATTCCACAAACTCGCGGACAGCATTTATATTATGAAACATAGTCGTAATGGTTCATGAGCAGCACAAAAACGGCGAGACTGACTCCTCAACCTCAGGGGCAGCAGTCTGAAGAAGTAATGCACATTTCGTCCTTTGCGATAACAAAGAGGGGGAGTGAGTTGCTCCTCGTAAAGAGGATCCGACCAGAGTTCAGCGCAGGCAAGTGGGTATTTCCTTCCGCCATTATCAACTTTGGAGAACACCCAGAGTCTGGGATAAAGCGGGTAGTCAAAGAGCAGCTCGGCGCGGAACCAAAAAATGTGAAGCTGATCGATATTCAGTCCTATGGCGACAAGCACTGGGACCTGTGCTTTATCTACGAGGTTTCTATTGACAGCATCGGAAAAGTATCGCAGGACATCGAGAAAGCCGAGTACTTCGACCGGGGCAAATTACCACCGGAATTTCGGTCGGACCATGCTGAAGTCCTCCAGAGCCTGGGCTCCAAAGTTTAGGACTGTTGCACGATTTGACAGGTTTAGGGCAGAGAGTACTGTCTAAGATTTGATAATCGCGTAAGCTTCTTTCAAATCATTACCGAAGAGTATCCAGAACCTTTGATTATTTTTCTTTAGCTCGCTGCGTTTATCCTCTTCAAAACTCGCAGAGCGGTAAGGGTTATCCATTTGCTGGGCTTGCCTGCGTCCTCTAATGCAAGAGGTTTCACGCCTGTATGGAGGCGAAATTGCGCACCGGCTCCAATATCTGGATGCACCTTCTCAAGTGGCCACGTGCCATTGTTTTGGCGCTTTTCCAAAAGGATTTCGAGTGCGGGTCGCAGTCGCTTATCGCTGCCATAACCTAACGCTGTGAGCATGTCCAAGCCCACGAGGATGTCGTAGAAGAAATGATTTGGATAGTGGAGTCGAAACCAAGGAAGATACTTTCTTCTGCCTTCCTTGAACAGTCGTCTTTCAAGATAGAATTCCGCCCCTCTTTCTATGGAGCTTCGGATCTTCCTAGTATGCTTTGATTTCGGGAGGGCAGCATAGGCCGCCATGCCCTCCCAGCTGTCGAGCGTCCCTCGATCTCTCTCGAAACAGTGCCAGCCGCCGTCCTCCTTTTGGTCTTCTACAAGCCGATCAAACAATTTTTTCACTCGATAGTCATCAGCGTAGCCGAAGCGAGTTAGCATACGCGCGGCGTTCCCGACGATGCATACTTCGTCGGTAAATATGTTAACCATTGTTCCTAGCCGAAGCTTGTACTTGAAGAAGAGATCTGCAATCTTTCTAATTCTTAGCTCCTTTGAGGTAAGCCCTAAGTCTGAAAGAACGATGGCTATTCGATTAGTAGAGAAAAAATCTGGGAAGTAGAGAAAATTGAGCCAACCGCGAAAATCAGACGGTTTAGGCTCTTTCGCTTCCCAATACCCTCCAGGTTTCTGCAGGTCAAGAAGATTTTTAGCCCAGCCCTTTCGCGGAATCTTTGAATAGGCTTTTCTCACCTCAGGATCGTTTTCTTTGCGTCCCAGAACGTCAACTAACGTGTGATAACGAACTGAGGGCTGATCTTCCTCGAGCAACCAGTCCATAACTCGCTGATTTTTCAAGATCTGCTGCATATCTTGCAATTTTGTGTCTCGCAGCCTTCCATTATTAATTAGTAAATTGGTGCTCAAATCTCGCCCCCGCGCTAACGATTCACACATTCATTTTGTGATGATTAGCTGCGGTTATGAAGAACGAGTATGCCGCAATGACGCACCCGTAGGCTGAGATTGTCGCGCCTAGGTCTGCATAGACGATGTTCCCCACTTGTGAAAGAATGTAATAGAAGGCAATATTCGATCCTACTATCAGTCCCACTCCTGAGAATATCAGTGCCATAGCAAGAACCAAATAATTGACCTCTTTTCGTTGCAAACCGTGAATGCTAGCGTAGTGCTTCCGAAGAAGGATAACTCCCGCTAGTGCTGATGCACCCGAAGCGACAAAGAGAATCGCTCCAATCAGATAGGCCGAAAGCGAGGACGAGACCGCGACAAGGACGACTCCCAAGAAAAGGATAACCAGCCCAAAGCCTTGCAGAGATAGGCTTCTTCTTGCCTCGATGTGTGTATTTTCGAGTCCTCTCCTCAGCAAAAACATGCCCCCAGCCGGGAGCAAGAGCCCAACAGCGATTAACTAGGCTGCGATGATTGAAACCACTCCAGAGATTCCTGATGATGTTCCGTTTGTCGTTAGGAACGCGACGAAACCCATGGCCGCTATTGAGTAGCCACAGGCTTCCAAGCTCAGAACTTTTGATAGGGTCTCAAGAGCTAAATTGGGATTGGCTGCTGCTTTTACTGTTCTCACGTCAACGAACACCTATCCCAGTATACTTGCCGTAGAAATTCACCATTTCTTGTGCAATCTGCGCTAGACTTGGGTCGATTGGCCCGGAACCCGACTGCACGAACATGTGACCCATGTTCTGGACTAAGATTAGTTGGGTTTGGTCCCCGGCTGCGGTAAGCTCTTGATAGAGCTTGATCGACTGCAATTCAGGCACCGTAGTATCGTTGACGCCCTGAATAATCAGAATGGGTGGGGAGTTACCAGTAACAAAATGCGTTGGGCTAGCTAGTACCAAGTTGCTCTGATTGCTGCCAAAGATTCTCTGAGGATTTGAGTAACAGCCGCAACTGGTCAGGTTCGCGGGGCCGAACATGTCTACTGCTGCCAATACGCTGCTCGACTCGTTAAGATAGGGTCCGACGTCGAATGCCGAGTGTGAGCCTGTTAGGGCGGCGAGTGCGACAAGCTCTCCTCCAGAACTGGTACCGAATGCGACTATCTCGCTGCTGTTGACCCCGTACGTCTGTGCGTTGTGGCGAAGATACCTGATCGCGCACTTTACGTCCACAATCTGCACCGGAAACTTCGATTGTGGAGCAAGCGGATAGTTCAGGCTTGCAACTTCATAACCGGCCGAAGCAAGCGCGTTGAGAAAGATCGGGTTGATATTCGACTTGTCACCGGCAGTTAGCCCTCCTCCGTGCACATAGACTGCAAGTGGAAGAGGACGCGTGACAGCCACACTTGGAGTGTAGAGGTCCAATGTTTGAGAGTTGCAGTAGGTCACGTCCCGGTCGGCAGTCCCAAGAGTAAACTGGACAGTAAGCGGCGCGTTTGATGCGATTACCCCGTCGATGGTAAATGCAGAGTAGAGGCTGATCATGATTATCGCCACGATGCAGATAATCGCCGGAACTCGGGAGGTCAATTTTTATTTTCAAACCTCCTATAAGATTCAGCTATTGAAACGCGATATAAACCGGGGATACGATCCTCAGAATTGAGAATGTTCCGCTAACTTATGTCATTCAAGCAATATCAATTAAGCAAAGGCGGAAGTCAATTCTCAATTATGAATCCTATTTCTTTTTCCAATTCCTTTTGCCGATAGCGCGCGATGTCAACGAAAATCGAGATTCATTTTGGAATGATTTGTGAAGACTTGACCAAAATGTTTTGATCTTCTGCAGGTGAATATCATACGAATAGGTCCTAACATTTGTATGTGCGATGACGCTAAAGGCGACAACCTCTAGCTGATCAATCGCAAAATGATGTGGCGGGTTGTGTACTGGTTGATTTTCGCAGGGGAATCCGGGGCACTTGTCTCAGTGACCAGATACTCATCGAGGGTGGCCTTTCTGACCCAGCGAGTTGCCAAATCGACGAAGATGTCCCCCTTGTATTGGGAACCGCCCACCGAAACGCTGTCTTGGTCAGCGGAAACGGGGATGATCATCTTGAGATTGCTTTCGCCGGCATCGTATGCGACGAGTGCGCAGGGAGAACCATCGACTAGACTCAATCCCTTCAATTCGAGCGAGACTTCGCCATTCCGAAAAGTGGAACCGGGTTTGATCTCAGCATCGAAATTGACCGAGGCCTCCATGAAGGACGCAGGATGGACGATTCTTTGACCTATATCTTTGAGATCCTGAATCCCTTTGCCAAACTTCATTGGTCGTGCAAAAATGTCGTTAATGCTGTGGAAGTCAATAAAATTAGTATACACGGCATAACGGATACTGAAAGGTAACGCTTTCCCTAGGCTATCGTTGATATTCGTAAATTTTTCTTGCGGAATACCCCAGAGCGGCCCGCGCTCATCTGCTCCGGACAACATGGGATTGAATACGTAGGACCAGTTGCTGAGTTCAGGGATAGTGACGAAAGGACCATCATTGATCTGCAATTGTAATTCCGAACACCTGTATTCGTCCACGTTTTCCGCCTTCGGAATGTACTGAATTTTCAAAAGATAAGACTCTGTGCCAAGTCTCTTACCATTCATCCCAAAATGGATGTATTTTGTTTCCATCTCGAAATATTGAGCTTCCTTTTTTCTCTCGGAGGATAGATCAAACGGGCCTTTGAGGTCTCTAACATGCTGTTCTGGATCAACCAAAAACTTCGTTTCCAAATTCTACTTCCCGTTTGATTTGTGGCGCAACTTATCGTATAAACCTCAGAGACAATTATCATACTTGAGAACCAATTCCGCCAATAAATGCAGCGTTCACTGGATTCTAAGGAATCCATCAATTGGCTATTGTTAGCCTATCTCTAAAGCACCTAGTGCGCGTAGAATGAGGAGAGGGGGCCTCCCACTATTAGGGCAGTCATTCTTCGCGCGGCAAGAACTTGATTATCATGATTAATGCGCAGAATGCACCTATCGCGCTTGCTACTGGTGGAGCACCAAATCCAAACTCCTGAAAAAGAATGCCTCCGATGATCGGTGCGGGAAAAGCGATTATTCCCCTGAAAGCCGCGAGCTTTCCCGCGACCTCCGCCCTACGATCATTCGGGGCAACGGTCATCAGCATGGACTGTGCTGCAGGCTGCCAAGCGACACTGGTGAAGGCCCAGATCGCAGCGAAGGCCACAAATGCCGGAAGAGTGCGAGCAAAGAATAAGCTCAACATCTGCACGACGCTGAGAGATTCTGATATCGCAATCGATTTCTTTGCCCCTATCTTTAGCATCAGTCTCGTGGCGGGAACCTGGCCAAGTACGAGGACGACGAAATAGACACCGGAGATGAGCCCGAGCGTAGCATCCGAGTAGTGATATTGCGTGGCGATCATGCCGTAGATTATGTACCCCGTGATACTAAAGGCGAAAAGATCCACTGCAAAAGTAGCAAAGTATCCCCAAAGGCCCCTTGGAGGGGTTAGCATACCAGTTAGGCGTTTTACGATTCCTCGTATCACATCTTGCCTGCGAGTCCCATGGCTCGAGAGTTCGATCGGTCGATTCGTTTCTTTGAGTCTTGCACTGTAGAGAACAAAGTTCACAGCCTCTAGAGACACGGCACTTGCAAATATCACATAGTAACCAAGACTATCCGCTATGATTCCTCCGAAGAAGGATGTGAAGGCTGCAGGAATGTTGGAGAACAGGAACACAATACTGTAGGCGATCTTCATCCTTCCGTAATCCAACCCCACGGACTCGGCGATCAACACTTGGGAAGCTGGGAGACTCAGGAGAGAACTGCCATAGAGCAGATAAGCTGGAACCAGTATGAGAGAAATATGGGTGACAGCTGCGAGCAGAAAAAAAGACATCGCGATTATTGCTAGCGCACTGCCGGCCCGGACGACGGCTCTCCTCCCGAAGAGCTCAGAGAGATATCCTCCGACTGGCTGAACGATCGAGCCGGCGAGACCACCCGTCCTGTTCCCGAGTGATTGCAGAATTCCGAGCGTCGCTAAGCTCAGACCCACGCTCAGAGTGAAGGGCTGGAGAATCGTGTTTAACATTCCGGTATAGCTTCCCGTTAAGAGACCGCTAATGGCCATCACCAAAATGTTGCCCTGAAGCGTCGAAGCGACGATCGAAGGTATAATCCGGGTAAAATTTCTTCCGGGCATTCTCGCGATTAGTATGCAAGTTTTCTCTAGATACTTAACACTAGTTTCAAGATGCTGAGGCCTGTCTAAAATCCCCTACGGTTGTAGAGAATAGACAACGGGGAGTTTCCGACTTGGGTCATTTACAAGGGAATAATTTATTTCACATTGAAAACAACGCTGCTAAACCGGGCAACTCCAACCACGACGAAGCTTATCACAAATTCATTGCCCGGCGGGATCCTACTCAAAAGATCTTACTGGCGTTTGATCATATTATCATGCCAGTAAGGGAACTTACAGAGCTACCCGCGAGAATGAAACAGGTACGCAAAGTCCAGAGGAGACCGTGACTTCTACCTTTACGACCAATGTGACATTCTCAGCCACACCGGGTAAAGCCTGTCATGAGAGTCAACCCTCTATCAAGCGATTCACATTCGTTCGGACATATGTGCCCCAAAGGGTGGATTTTGGAGTAGTATGTTGAGTGATAGTAATTTGTCTTAAATTATTGCAACTCAGACCAGTGGAAACTGATTGTATTTTCGGCAGTCATAGCACTGGATGACTTTGTTCCTAATCTCGTCTTTCTTGACATCTTTTGCCAGGACAATATCGCAGAATCCGCAAATGTAATTGTAACCCCCGTTCTGTCCTCTAAAAGCTGGCCCAGGACCGGTCATGTTTACTATTCCCCTTGAATTTACTGTGTTTGTTGGGATTATTTCAAGTCTGATTGTTTCATTGGTTGCGAAGATTTCTTTGCTCATGGATTGCTAAAAGGGGCTTTCTTACCTAACAACCTTGGGGTCAAAATCAGTGTCTGTCTGACTTTTCCAGCTAGAATGTTCGACGAGGTCAGTAATCTGTATTCTAACTCTATGGAAAAGGGTTACCTTGTAAACCGAATGACCGCATAAATTCCCGTCCTATGCACGAAGCAGTCGCCCTCAGAGTATCCTATCAACTTCTCGGTGAAAATGCCCTTCTGACTCAATCTTGTCAATCTTCTTTTCGATGCGCTTCAAGTTATCAGCGGATTGGCTCCAACTTTTATCAACTTCAAAACAGATTTTCCAAACTTGCTGCGAGCGAAGCCCCTTTGGTTTAGGAATCACAATCTCAACCTCACTCCACGTGATTTCTCAATCAAGTACTTCTTTACAGAGAAAAATCATCTTCAATCTGAATTATCCGAGTTCCAATCTTCTTGATATAGATCTTCTTCCTCTATGTCTTCATCGCTCCGTCTTTCTTCTTTAATTACCTCATGTTTCGCGTTTTGTTCGTCCTTTTTGACCTCCTCCTTCTTGGAAGGCTTTGATTTTTCGCTCACGTTATTTGCTCACTTTGCTCCTGTTTATTTTTCGGCCGAGTATTCACAGATGTAATTGGTTGGGGCGATCCCGCTCCAGCAGTTGGCATGTTAGTTGGAACGAGCATCAACGTGCCGCGACCTTGTAAGCCTAGTTCGTACAGAATATTCATCCAGCGAAGCTCCATTGCTCTTGGGTTTGCGGAATATAGATTAGCAGCGTCGACCATCTTTTGCGCTGCCTGGAACTCTGCCTCTGCAAGTGTGATCCTGGCTCGTCTCTCCCTCTCAGCCTGCGCCTGCCTTGACATGGCTTCTTGAAGTGCAGCTGGGGTCGTGATGTCTCTTATTTCAACAGCAGTCACCTTAACACCCCAGTTTTCTGTTTTCAAATCGATAATTTCCCGAGCTTTGGCCCCTATCTTTTCTCGCTCGAAGAGTAGATCGTCAAAACTAACTCCGCCGATGGTTTCTCTCAATGTGGTTTGCGCTGCAAGCTGGGTCGCCATGCTATAATTCTCTACATTGAGCACAGCTTTCTCCACGTCAATCGGTTGATAGTACATGACTGCATCCACATTTACGGGAACATTATCTCGAGTAAACGTCTGTTCAGTTTTGAAGGTAAGCACCTGCAACCGTGTTGAGATTATGTAGGGAAGTTTGCTTATGAATGGGGGAACGTAGATTATGCCAGGTCCCCGCAATCCCCTAAATCGCCCTAACGTTAGAAGAGGCGCTCTCTCCCATTCTCTAAGAATCTTGATACCTGAAAGAAGTATGCCCAATATCAGAATAACTATGATTCCAATTGTTGCCAGAGTAACTATGTCCAATTTGGATCCCTGCTTCCTTCTAGTCTTGAGCTATAAAATCATGTTTGCTATGAGAACGAACCGATCAAAGAGAACCTAATTTTATGGTTCCAGGTAATCATTATGCAATCATGGCTTACTAGTAAAAATTGATGATTAATGGCTAGTTTTCAATTTTGCCAGCAAAGTGACAATAGTCAAATTAGCTCAACGATTAATCGGTCAGACTTGTGAACTGATCTTTCTTACTAGAGAGTTCCATGCATGGGATGTGAGATTTCCGCACTGATTTACAAGTAAGAAACTACTGAATGTGGATAGTATGGTCTCTGGACTCTAGTATGCACGACAGGGACGGAAATCCTACTCTTTCCATGCCTTTACCGTTTCAGCGTCGAACTTTACGAGCTTGGTTGCTCTTGCTTTAGATCGCAGAACAGGTGGAACTACCAGCAAAGCTTGTTTTTCATTTTCTGCCTCAATTGTGACCCACGCAGTGTGAACTCCAGCTTCGCAACCCCAGTCACAGTTATACAAATAACCAAGCGCGTAGACAGATTTGACCACTTTCTTACAGTCTTCCGTGTCATGTGGTGACTCGATTAGGAATCTATCCATGGTTTAGAAATATGACCTGGGAATATGTTAGCGTTCCTATTCGATACATTTCGGGAGTTTGGAAAATTCAGCTAATCTGGGTGTCTACGCGACTGTAGAGCTTGGGGAAGAATAAGGAAAGTGGATGGCCCTGGTTAGTGATCTTTAGAGATGCCCTCAAAACGCTGAAGGATTCGTGAAAATTTACTAACAAATAATGAATGCGGAATGTGGGATTTGAACACAAATTTACTAGGTGTGTGATACGCTCCGCACGACCGATCTCTCGGATTTTGTAGGATTTTCATATCAATAGTGGCCTGGGATTGGAATATGCCCTAACGCGGGCACCCAGGGTCAATATTATTGATTACTTATCGCTCTCTGTCAAAGTCCTTGCAAGGAATGTGCGCACGACTTTGGCAAACTCGTCAGGATTGTCTCGATGAATAACGTGTCCTCCGTCCAAAGTAAATAGTTGTGTGTTCAGTCGTCTGGATGCCATCCGTTCTAAATGTTCTTGGCTCGTAAGGCGACTATCACGCCCTCTAAGTATCAATGCGGGACAATCGCTTGCTAGCCAATCCTTCCAGTGATCTCCATTCACAAAATTCTGCGATTCCAGCATGTCTTCGGGATCAAAAGCTAGTCGCCATCCGCCGGAAACTTCGCGGAACGAATCCCGGAGGTAAGGTGCTAGACGAGGTCCGATTCTGTTTTCGAGTTCTTCGCGAGTTTGGAAAGTCCCTTTCCACTTTAGGACGAAGCTCGTATCTTCAGATATTACGACTCCAATATCCTCTATGATTAGGGCGCTAACGCGGTCGGGATAGCGCGCAGCAAACTGATAAGCATTCACGCCTCCCAAAGAGTTGCCCAAGAGAACTGCTCCCTTTCGACATCCGAGGTGATCATACAGAGTCAAGAGATCACTGATGTAATCTTCGCGCGCGTAGCTTGAAGCATGGTCGCTGTACCCATGCCCGCGTTGGTCCAGCGCCACAACTCGAAACTCAGGATAAAGAAGATCTGCAACCTTCGAAAAGGTTGATCCTTCCATCCAGTGAGAATGTAGTGCTATGATTTCCCTCCCCTCGCCTCCGGCGTCAAGGTAGGAGAGATTTAGACCGTCTGAGCGAAAATAATGCCTGTCCGTTGCCCTCGCCTTCTTTTGGTATGCGTACCGAGTGATATATCTAGAAGCAAGATAGACTTCAACTTGATGAGAAGGCTCAGTGATGCGCTCCGAACGACCGATCTCTCGGGATAATTGAGCCGCCGAGACTCCCTAAAGTGTCCCTATCAAGACAGAAACTTGGAAGCCAGCGTTTGCATGTTTTCCAGATGGGTACGAATGGCTTCCTTGCCCTTATTTGTGATTTCTATGAAGGTACGAGGTCCACCTGCCGTTTTGAAGCCCTTGCGCACGGTTACATAGCCAGCATCCGCTAGAGCGTTCACACTATGATTCAAAGAGCTCTTCGAAACCTTAACAACGAGCATGAGATCTGTAAAAGTGATTTGTTCAACTCCCAAAAGGGCAAGCATTATTCCAACCCTTGTAAAACTAGACAGAGCACCTCCAGAAGCAAGTTCAGATAGGCTGATGGCATCTTGTTTTTTTGAAGGAAACAAGAGTTCCCTGCTGAAGCTGTCCTTATCACTCAACACTTGCACAAGCGCCTGCGGCGCTTCATACAACGATTTGACCCCAGCTAACAGAAGTAATAGTAATAGAGAAACCAAATAAGTTGTTGTATTTATCACTTGGAAGAATGAAAGCAGTAACAACGCCGGAGTAGAAAGTGCGACCAGCCAATCTTCCAGGTGCCAAGGAAGAACACTGTCTGATGAGTGTTTTGAAAATACAAAAACGTAGTAAACCAGTTCATAAGTGACGAGTGCAATCAGCGCTGAAGAGCCAAGAATAGCACTGCCAGTTATCTCAAATATCGCGGCAGCAGTTAAAGGCAAAAGAGGAGCGAGAGGAGTTATCGCAACCTCAAGGAGTCTGTTTAGTCTGTCCCCCTGCTTTTCCTTTTTTTGCTCTTGCTCAAAAAGACCCATAACAAGCCTCATTTGATAAAAGCGTTTCATCCCTGCTAAGCGTGCAAGAAACAAAATCCCAAAAATTAGTAGTCCCACGGAAATTAGCGTAAAGTATGAAGACGCGGAATAACCCTCAAGAACCGCAACAAGAATCGGTACTGTCGAAAGCAGGGAATAGTAAACTCCAATTCCTCTTCTGGCCCCAAACCTGAAGATTGCTAGTGCAATGTTTTTCGGCTTCTGCTCTTCCTCTTCTAGCTCTAACCTTGCGTTGTCACTCTCACTAAGCATGGTCATAACTTGCACTTACCTTTGATTTCAAACTCCCCGAATACGCTTTCGAGCAAATGCCTGTTCAAAAACTGAACAACTGCCCCTCTTTATATCTAACACTCATTTTCTAATCAAGAAAAGCATTGAGAGCTCAAAACCTGTGTGCTTTTCAATAGAGAATTGAAGCTGAACCCTGGTTGCTTGACATGATTGAGACTGAGAACCTTCTCAATTGAGGTAAGGTGGGAGATTCTTTTTGGCAGCGACTAAGAGCTCGAAAGGTCCCATTTCAGTACTCTTTACCAAGATATCCGTTACAAGCACGACAGCACTTCTTGCCTATGTCGCGCTCGCAGATTTTGTAGTCCACATGGTCTTTGCGGGTAACTATGGATATTTCCGAGACGAGCTCTACTACATAAGCGGAACGCAGCATCTTTCTTTCGGATATGTTGACTTTCCACCTTTCATAGCCTACGTCGCCGCTTTACTCAACGTCATTACCAAAGACTCGCTCATCTCAATACATGTTGTTTCTGCATTAGATGAAGCGTTACTCGTATTTGTAGCTGGAATGATAGCGAGAGAGCTGGGTGGGGGAAGAAGGGCCCAGCTTCTTACAGCTGTCGCAACTCTGGTAACGCTAGTCTTCCTCGCGGATGGCTCCATTTTCACGCCCGATTCCTTCGACCAGCTGTGGTGGTCGCTGCTCACCTATCTCGTAATCAGGATAGTCAGGCACCGAGAGCCCAAGCTCTGGATTGCCGCCGGATTGGTCGTCGGAATCGGTCTGCTCACGAAACTCACATTTTTCTTTTTCGTGGGAGCTCTGCTACTTTCATTTCTGACGATTCCCTCGAGCAGAAAGTACTTGCGATCAAAGTGGATAGTAGTAGGAGGCTTGCTATCAATCGCTTTCATCCTGCCAATGATCTACTGGAATTCCATTAATGGGTGGCCGATGGTTCACTTCTACCTAGAGTTTAGGCACGACATCAACGGAGGCGGGCCGCTGAACTTTTTCTCGAGCCAACTAGCAGGGGTAAGTTTTCTTAACTTTCCGATATTCGTGATAGGTCTCTACTTCTACCTCAGAACGAACGAGGGTAGCCAACTAAGAGCTCTCGGACTCTCTTACATCATTCTTTATGTGTTCATGACTGTACTTGACATGAAACCGTACTACCTCGCTCCAATCTACCCGGTGTTGTATGCGGGAGGAGCCCTGCTCATTGAAAAGAGCTCGATTTCAAGGAAAGGAGTGTTTAGATGGTTTGGCTCAAGACCGTTCATTGCCTGCCTGATAATAGTCGCTATCTTGCTTGCTCCTCTTGCGATGCCAATACTCTCTCCCTCAACTCTTGTCAGCAAATATGGAGCCAGCAACTACGAAGCTAGTCCGCTTCCCGACAGATTTGGCTGGAATGCGACGGTTTCGACTCTGGCGCAGGCATACGATACCCTTCCCGCAAGTGAAAGAAGCCAGGCGTGTATATTCACCGAAAATTATGGAGAAGCAAGCGCCGTAAATCTCCTAGGAAAGAATCTGGGACTGCCAGAAGCGATAAGCGGCCACAACAACTACTACATCTGGGGCCCGGATTCTTGCACGGGACAGGTCCTAATCACGGTAGGATATTCACTTTCAGATGACCAGAAGTCCTTTGCGAACGTAACACTCCTGACAACGATCAATTGCCAGTACTGCATAAGCTACGAAGAGAACTTGCCCGTGTATCTATGTATCCATCCGAACTTTTCTTCGCTTGCAACAGCTTGGCCGCTGGTGAGACACTATGATTAAGAATTATGCCCTAAACGAGCTCAAAAACCTGGAGCTCTTCATTCGGAGAATGGTGCTGAAAGGTAGTGGCTTGACATGATCGAGACTGAAAACCTCACGAGGAAGTTCGGTGACCTGACTGCGGTTGACAATCTGACTTTCAAAGTAAATCAGGGTGAGATTTTTGGCTTCCTCGGCCCCAATGGAGCTGGCAAAACGACCACGGTGAGAGTGCTCTGCTGCTTGATATCAAAGACCAGTGGTAGCGCGAGGGTTGCGGACTACGAAATCGGGAATAAGTCCGATGCCATAAAGATAAGAAAACTCATTGGTTTTGTTTCTGACAATGTGGGTCTCTACGAAAGTCTCACCGCGTACGAGAATCTAGAATACTACGGGAAGCTGTACAAGTGTCCGGAACCCAGAAGGAAGGAAAACATCGAGCGTTTCCTGAAGCTCTTAGGGCTCTGGGAGAGAAGAGACGCCGCGGCAGGAACTTTTTCCAAGGGGATGAAGCAGAAACTGGCGATAGCGCGCGCACTTGTACACGATCCTGAAATCCTTTTCATGGACGAGCCCACGGCAAACCTCGATCCCGAATCTGCAAAAACAGTGAGGGAATTCATTCTCTCCCTGAAAAAAGAGAAAAAAACCATTTTTCTAAACACGCACAATCTCGATGAGGCTCAAAGGGTCTGCGATCGGATCGGGATCCTGAATACAAAATTGATGGCCCTCGGCACTCCCCAAGAGCTTGAGTACTCTGTCGGCGCAAGGAAAACGGTGATTCAGTTAGACGAAGTAAATGACGCAATTCTAAATTCATTGAATAGAATATTTCCTGGAAAAGTGACTCGCTATGACTCTAAGCTGACTATTGAACTTGCAAATCCCAACAAGGAAAATCCGGCTATCGTTCGTGCAATTGTTGAAGCTGGAGGCAACGTTCAAACTGTTTCAATCACA
>DATNHH010000252.1:0-9268 GCA_035605055.1 Nitrososphaerales archaeon | reverse complement strand
CTGGAACTGAGGAATTGGCGAACCACTTTGGCTGTACGGAATCCCATAGGGTTTGTAATCTGAGCTGAACTGTGTACTTCCACCACTATTCGTCGTTAGCCTTGTGCTCTTCAAATTGTCTACCAAGAAATACGTTGGATTTGACGAGGCTACTTTGCTTGAGATCTGGATTCCATTTGCAAAGAAATAATCGGTTGAGGATCCTGTTACGTTGTTCATGTAAACATTGTTGTTCCCTTGATACAGGTAGATTATAGTGCTCGAGCCTAAAGTATTCGTAATTCTGTCACCACCTGCATTATAGGTGGAGTTTTGAGCGTTTGCGCTATTCTTTGAAACACCAATGAGATCGTTGTCAAAATTGTAGTAGTATTTCCACGTATTTGAGCCATTGACCAGTTTCGTGAGGTCGCCGTTGTGATTGAAAGTGTAAGTAGCTGTCGAACCAGAAGTAGTAGCCGTGTTCAATCGGTTGTATGCGTTGTATGTATAGGTGGTTGTTGCAGATCCCTGTACCAGTTTGACTCTGTTTCCTGCAGGATCGTATGTGTATTTGATAGTGCCCCAAGGACCAGTCGAAGAGTTTAGGCGGTTTAGATTGTCGTATGTGTACGTGTAAGTGGGACTATTAAGCGAGATTAGGTTTCCAGCCAAATCGTATACATAAGTGAGCGATTCAAACGTGTGGGAAGAATTGGTGGCGGTGATGCTTAGAGGTCTGTCCACAGAATCGTAAGTATATTTCGTCGTCACTTTGCTCGCGTAACTTATCGACTTGATCTGGTCGTCTAAAGTATAGGTGAAATTGGCATAGCTCCCGACAGTGACTACTCTATTTCGAGCGTCGTAAGTATAACTCAGGATGGTCCCATCAGGATAAGTCATGGAAACAATGTTGCTTGTCTTATCGTACGAATAGAGAATAGTGCTGATCTTCTGGGAACCAACCGTGTTGACTTGGGTCTCATTCGTCAACCTATCTCTTACATCGTATGAGTAATATGTCACTCCCGAAAGATCAGACATTACTTTCGTGTTTCCGTCGTTGTCAAATGTGTAATTCTCAAGCAAGTGGCCGGGGTACGTTACGATCAGCAATCGGTTTAGCGAATCGAACGTATAGTTCATTACTTTACCGTTCGGATCCACTATGCCAACAGCATTGCCTGCTGTGTCATATGAACGACTTTCGGCGTTGGAGTCTGGAAAAGTGGTCAGGATCAAACGATTAAGATCGTCATACTTGTAGCTTGTGACGTTGTTTACAGCATCGGTAATTGAGAGCCGATTTTGGGACTTGTCGTACGAGTACGTCGTTAAGTAATAGTTCG
Organism: Nitrososphaerales archaeon; assembly: GCA_035605055.1. Lineage (GTDB taxonomy): Archaea > Thermoproteota > Nitrososphaeria > Nitrososphaerales > CADDZS01 > DATLTL01. The sequence continues at coordinate 7,937 of DATNHH010000252.1, read as the reverse complement.
TTGACGAGTTGTATTCCCTGACCGATAGAAGGTCTTTAGCCCAATCGTAGGTGTAAATTGTCTTGTGGCCGTCAGGATCGATAACGATCTCCGTGTTGTTTTGATAATTGTAGGTATTTGTCTTCACAGCTCCCGTGGGATAATTTACCTTTGTCTGGAAGCCGAGAGGATCGTAAGTGTAGCTTGTCGTGTTTCTCTCTGTAGTAGTGGATGTGTTTTGCAAGTCCATGTAGTTGTAAGTATAATTTTCATAAGAGTAAGTCCGTGTTCCATTGAACTGGACGGCACTCTTGAGTCGCTCTAGGCCATCGAAGTATTGGATCGTGTAGTTTCCTCTTGGATCGATCGTTTTCATAGTATTTGCAGTATTGTTGAAAACACGGGTCGTGTTTGCGTAAATTCCTGACACGGCAGGATAGATTTGAGTTGTCAGGCGCCCTAAATTGTCGTATTTGTAAGTCGTATTCTGCCCGTTAGGATCCATATAGGTTGTTCTCCATCCAGTTGTGGCGTTGTATGCATATGCTGAGGATACGTTTGTCACTGTTGCTTTTACGAGGGCGTCACCAATCACCATCCATGCCCTACTTGCAGAGAAGCTAGCCTGGATGTCATGGTTTGAATTAAAAGACGTTACATTGTACTCGCTGAACATCGTAGTGGCTGTGCCTGTGCTAGAATTGGACGTGATAGTTGAGAAAAAGTACCACGGAGCTACCGCTAGCCCTCCGTTTTCCATGATGAGCCCTATCAAGATATCCTTGGCGTTGTTTGTACCAATCTGAACGAGTGGGTACTGTGAACTTCCGGATGCTGTTCCGGGCAGAGTGGAGTTCGAATCGAAAGGATTGAAATTGTTAACTCCACTTACACCGAACACGTTGATTGCAAATTTCTTTGTAGAAGACGCGATGTGGACGGTTATCGAGTCACCGGTCAATGGAGTGCTTGAATAAGCATACCATTCCTCGGTGTCAAAGTAATCAGTCGCGCTGCCTATGCCATGAACTTGGTACACTTTCCGGGAATGCCAAGTCAATCCAGAGCTATCGGTTATGCTCGTAATTGAAGGATAAGAAGAAGACCCCGCTGACTCGGATGAGACTATGATGATATCTGGATTAGTCGTGGTCAGGCTGGCGGACAATGAAGAAACAGCACTTGACCCCGCTGCGCTGCTGCCAGTTCCGTCTATGCCGAGTGTGGCGACAGGTCCCGAATTGCTGACGAGAATGCTTTGATCCGTGAGATATGCATGGCCATATGCAGAGGAATATTGGTAGTACGTTGTGCGTCCCAGTGGATCTGTATATTTTAGCACGTTGCCATATTGGTCGTGAGTGTAAGTAGAAATGAGCCAACCACTATTATGAGATTGTTTCTGGTGGATCAATTCCCCAACAGAATTGTAGTTGTAGTACGTCTGCATTGTTGTAGGAGTGCTGCCGTTACCGTTCTGGAACTGAGCCTTTCCAACCAATAGGTCGTGAATATTTGAATAGATTGTGTTATTCGAATAGAAGTTGCTCCCGAAACTGGTAACTGGATCGTAGTTCTTGTTGTAGAACTTGTTGGCGGTGTTGGTGTTTGCGTAAGAAGACCATGTCTGCTGACCAATGGTATTATTGGAATAGATCACATTGCCCCAATTATCGTATCGAGTGGTTGAGTAAGCGAGCAATGTACTGGTAGGGGATAGAGTTTTCGATTCATTTATGCGTCCAAAAGAATCATAATCACTCTCGCTTTGGATGATGATGGCCTTATTTGCGTATTCGTTAACCTGAGTGCTTTTTCCAGCCATGTTGTAGACAAAATTTATCCGGCTTTGATTTGTTCCTGAGCCATCAGCGATCGTAGCATTGCAATAAGTTACCACACCATTAGTTATTTTGTAATTGTATTGTGTGCTCTTATCTAACGTCGTTGCGGACGAGTAGATATTCTGAGAAGTTACGTAATAGGTATGTACGCCCGGGCTGACCGAAGCACTTCCATATGTATAATTCGTTAGGGCTCCCGTGGGGTAGTTGATTTGTTTGACAAGCCAAGCGTTACTCCCGATAAAATAGGAATATGAGGTAACGCGACCTTGAGGATCAGTGACTGTTGCTAGATTACTTCCGGAATAGGTGTAGGACCAAGTTAGGCCCCCAGTTGTGATGTTATTTAGTTGTCCGCTGCTATAGTATTTGAAAGTAACGACCCTTCCGACGGTGTCCGTAATTGAGGAAATGTGTCCGCTTGTGTAGCTCAAGCTTATGGTGTTGTTTCCCGTCGCATCGGTGATTGACGTCAGCCTCTGATTCGAATCGAAATAATATCTGGTCCCCGCTGAGTTGAAAAGGCTGAAAGTGCTGTTAGTGTTAGAATAGAGCGCGAAGTTTTCTCCATTGTGGTTCACAAAGACGTTGCCGGTCCAGTTGTACGCGTAAGCCTGTCCATCCCACAGGTGCAAGTAATCAGATCCAAGCCACGGGAAGCTCAGCTCCCATCCGATGCCTAGTTTTGCTAGAGTGAAGTTGTCGACGTTGAACGATCTATTCGTTCCAGATGTGTAGAATGAGTAGGGTGTTGAAAATATTCTTGTTATCGTCAGATCCAACCCTCCTCTTCCAGGAAGGTTGAGATCTGTCTGAGACACTCCTAGGAGACCATTGCCCGGAGAGACGTATTCTGAAAGCTGTGTGAAATAGTTCTCATAAGGAGACAATCCTGGCTTACCCCAAGGCTGACCTGAGGTGGCTGCTGTAGGGACTATTAGAGGTGCCAAGCCGAATTTGACATTGACAGTGCCAGTACTTCCTCCAACTTCCCAGAGCAGTGGAACGGTATAACTCGATAAGCTCGCTACGGAATTGATCCAATCGATCGTGTTGTTGTCAGTCTGTAGAAGCGTTGAAGGACCAATCACTCCTTTGCTTGCCATGACTTCGATAGAACTAATGGTTTTGGTGCTCGACAAATAAATTGCAAAAGTGTTATTTGAACTATCAACTTCGAGAGAAACGTCGCCTAAATAATTTCCTTCAACCGAACTTCCAAGATTTGTGGACGCAGTCCAATTTGAGGACTTCATGTAATAGAGTGCAGTTCCGTATGGATAAGAGAGGCCTATTACCGCAACGGTTGAATTTGGAAATACGATCGAAGAATAGTCTACGATGAGAGAGGCGCCAACGTCAGTAAAGGCGGTATTGACCGAGGTTGCAACATAAAGCACAGTGTTTGCGACTGCAAGGATATTCTCGTTACTAACTACTTCTACTTCAGGAGCACAGTAGTAACAAAATGAGGACGGAGAGTATGTGGTCCAGGCGCCATGACCATCGACATTAGAATTGATCGCTTCATAAACGTACCAGAGACCGTTAACTCCTGAGTTCTCCCAAGAACTGCCAACCAGCCACCTATTGTTTGACTTCGACCATACAATTGAAGTCTGTGAAAGAGGAGCTATTGTCGTAGATGTATAGCCGCTCGTCTGGAGAACAGATCTTTCAGATCCTACTGTCACGGTTCCATTTGCGTTCAAAATGATTTCTTGGAAAATAAGCCATGGATTGTAGCTGTTTGTTGAGTCTTGAGGCTCCCAATAGACTATGCCGAGATCACTCGTACCGGTAGAAAGCGCTGAGGCAAAATACGCGTTATAATCAGTCGTTATTGTTGTTGGTGTGGACCAAATTGTTCCGTTTGAGCTCGAGGAGACTTTGATGACATTATTGCTTCCTGAATGATCACCCCAAAAGACCCAGTAGTACCCATTAAGCTGAATGATGTTGTGTCCATTGCTTGAAGGATCGAATACCTGTGATGCCGTCGTAATGACTGTAGGATCAATGGAAAAGTTCGAGCCTACCGAATAAGAAAGCAGATCCGAATTATTTTGGAATATCGGTTTGAGAGTCGATGAAGCCGACCAATCAAAACCAAGAAGAGTCTTGGAATTATTTCCAAACCAAGCAGTAGTTCCATTCACTTTAATCGGAGTTTTGGAAAAATGGAACGAGATCACACCAGTTTTGCTGGCACCCCAGTCAGCAGAGCCCGTAATTGTTATCTCAAGTCCTGCCTGATTGCAAAATTCCTTTTTCAAAGAATATACGATCGCGAAATTCGCTAAAGGCTTTTGTGCGCTCGAAGATAAGGAAATATTTTGAATCACTTCTGAACTGTTTGAGGTAAAAGAGGAAGTCTCAATTGCATTTGTAAGTCCTTCAGTAAGCGTCCAATCGAAATTATTACCACTGCTATCAGAAACTGTAACCGTTCCATTGGAAAATGCTTGATAGGTTTGGTTTACACTTTGTCCATATGGCTTATTCATAAAAAGAACAGAAGGAACGACAGTTCGAAGCGTCCAGTTGTTGCCTGCAACTGGGAGGAGAGATTGTGAGGGTTGAGTCGATGCAGGACACTCGAGAGCCTGACTATTATTCCATGAATTACTGTAAGTGACAGTGCCTGGAGGCAGAGGTGTCCCAGAACTTTGCACGGCAGAGACCTGTGCTTGATTTGAGCTCGAAATGGCAGAAGAATACTGGCTACCAAAACTAGCAGAAGGAAATATCGAGCCGATGACTGTTCCGGGACCGGCGTAACTCACGATCTGGGAACCGACCATGATGAGAAATACAGCAAGTGCGAGACTCTTCGGGATGTAACCGAACAATCTCCGATTATCTCGAGCAAAATTCATTTGTCAATAACACCCCAATGAGAGAGAAGTCAGCAAAGGAATAAACAGTAATTCAAAGTTGGACTTTGGGCGATTCAAGAAGGGCGTCAAATTCTCGTTTTTGAGAGAGAGCTGCTGTTCGATAAAAGGCTCGGGGACTTGAAATACAGATTCTCTGAAAGTTTCGGATTTCGAAATATCTACTACTGGTATCGTAGTATCTGATATAGTCAGGTGAGACTTGCCAGAATTCGGTTTCATAATCGTCTTCATTGAAGGGAAGAATATTCAGGAAATTATTTGGCGCTAACGCAACTTACGATCCAATTCTCCTGAGAACATAGCATACGCTGGAGCAATCATAACTCAACATTGCGAAGGTATCAGGAGTGTTAGCCCCATATATCGTAAGGTTCTCTTACGTTGCATGATTGAGTGATGCAGGATCTAGAAAGGACGAGTCGACATTTCTCACCTCCGTCGGAAAAGCACAGGCATCAAAGAATACTTCCGCATCCCTGGCTTTCACGTGAATTGAAGTTTCCATCCTGGCAAGTTTTTGATTGGGCGTTTTTCCCTTGGGAAATACGCAGGATGTTCTCTGTCATGAGAAAGATGCGCAGTCTGAATCTAAGCAAGGTCGATGATAACTATCTAGTCGATTACTTTGGATACACGATTAGGCTCGAGAGACCTCATGCTATCGGTCTTGTGAACGGATTCGATCAATGGGAAGAATTTTGCCTTCCAATAGACGTAACTGGAAAGACCGTGTTGGATATTGGCTGCGGTTGTGGAGAAACGATTGCATTCTACTTGGGACACGGCGCTAAGAAAGTCGTTGGGGTCGAGGTAGACTCAGAAGCGGCAATGTTCGCTAGGGTCAATGCTATCGAGAACAAATGGAATGCCGAGATCATCAACGAACCATTCGAACTTGGCCATCTCGAAATAAATCACGATCTCCTGAAGATTGATATTGGAGGGGCGGAACAAATTCTAATGGGATATGGAAAGGATCTTGGTCCCTGTACCATACGAACCTATAAGTTAGGGATGTATGATCTTCCCAAATTTTTGGCGCTGAAGTTTCGGCAATTGCGGATGGTATATGGTGACCCGAAAAAATCAGTCATTCTGAATGGGACTTATTGGATTTAGAAATGGGAATATGCATGAACTGAAAATGAATCAAAAAAAAAATTCTAGATTTTGATTTGGGAGGTGTAGATGAAGCAGAGACGTGTGAGTTGCTCGATTCCAGAAAGTCGCCAAACTTAGTGTGAGTTAGAGAAGGGAACGGTAGTGTTTTGCAAGGGCCCGTCCTCTCTCTCACATGAGATAACTCTAAATCTTACCGGGTGTTCTTAATTTATCAGCAAATATCTTCTGTCAAGTAATCTTTTTTCCGAAATATACTAACAAGAAGAGTTTGATAGTTTCATTTCGTCATCGTTAAGATAGTCTTGAAGAGATCTCAAAATCAAGCCCTTATTAGTGGCTAAGACAACGAATGTTGATTTATCCGAATCATCATCCTCGCTATGCCTGTCTATTTTTGTTCCGAGTGCTCTAATCGCGCTTTTCGGCAAGATCAAACGCAGTGAGCCTCCTTGGGAAAATAAAGAGACGGCACCCAATACTCTGTCAACCATTATCTTCACCTCTTTAGCAGTCATACGGTAGTCCACGTAAGTAACGTAAGACACATATATACGGTTTACCTTACTTCACAAACTGATACAATCGGATGCCCACTAAGGGATACCAGACTATCACACTGAAGACATCAATCTTCGACAAGCTGGTCGAAGCGTACGAAAGGAAGAAACGCGATTTGATAATGGAAGATATCAAGAGCTATACTGCCTATGCTCAGAAGCTTTTGGAAAAAGCCATCGAGCAGGACAGCATCGAGGGGCGATTTGAAATTCAGGGAAGGCAAGATGATACAATCCAGGTTAAGGACTATTACAAGTTAAGGAACGCTGAAGTTGTATTTCGACAAAACAAAGTTTACTGCCGACTGGACGAGTCGGGAGATTGCGATCACGTGGGATTTGTTCTTTCCGATCCGGGCGTCGTTAGACGCGCAACTGAACTTGGCGTCAGATTACGGAAAGCGCAGACAACCGAATAGGATGTCTTTTCCTTTTTGCAAGATCCTGGCTTTTCCTTTTGAGATGAATAAATTGATACAATTCTGGGGTCGAGTAGGCGAAACCAACATGAGCGCAATCAGCTCTCTTATCCAAGACGCAAAACAACTCGGCACCTTTCTTTCTAAAGATAATCTTGACTTCAGCAATTTGATTTGACCTATCAGTAACGACAATCGAATCGTTGAGCGTGCCAAGCTTTCGGAAAAGCGGTTCAATTTGGGATATTTGAGAATCATTTTCTAGGGCACGTTCCAGCAGCTCGGTCACAAACCTGGAGAAGCTGATATTCTTTGAAATCAACCCTTTCTTGGACTTCATCCGATAATGAGACTTGGCTCTTTTGAATGCTTCGTCGGTCAGGGTGATAACGGCGAAACCTTCTTTCGGCAACAAAATCCATTTTTTTTCCAGAAAGATCCGAGATTAATATCATTCTGACTCTAGCGTTATCTCATCGAGATGTAGACAAGCTTCAGGAGATTTTCGAATTCAACTGGAGTTAGGACGCCCTTTGTCACTTCGGCCTTCAATTCCTCAACGAGCTCATCTCGTTCCATTGATTTCAGCCACAGCCTATTCATCATCATATCAATTTTCTTTTGTTCCGATATTCCATTTTTTCAATCCTTCTCTGAAATAGAAGTAACGGTCGGATGTGTTAGTATTTTAGTCTAATCAATCCAACATATTTTGACGGACATATGATACTTCTCTCGAAGATGTATTCTGCTATGATGTCAAACGCCGAGCAGATTGCATCAAGGGCCTAGGACTAAGACCGTAGGGGCCATAAACGGGATCGGAAGCGAGTCGTCTTGTAATATTTTTTTGAAAATATCTGGAATCTGATTTGAACGACCGTTTCGTGATCATGAATGTCCAAGGGTTTCAGAATGCGACTGGTTCTGGAACGTACCGATGTGAAGTTGACTGAGCCGATGTTTTCTTACCACTCATTATGCTCAGTTTGTTTTTGGTCGTCATAACCAAAGTTTAAGAAGAGCTAAGAGTGTTTAGCTTCCTTTGGTTGAAACTGGTTTCATTGACTGCGCTATTTCGATGACCTGAGGAACAGTCATTCCAGCTGAATTTAT
>DATNHH010000251.1:0-2673 GCA_035605055.1 Nitrososphaerales archaeon | reverse complement strand
CAGCTCCAGCCCATAGCCTTCATCAACACCTGGATGGATCATGTATGCAAGACTGGTCAAGCCCTTTCCAATTTTGTACGAGGATTCATAGGCTCTGTCGAGAGCTCCTTTGAAACCCACATAGGAGTGCACAATAACGCCAAACCCCAGAGATAATCTATTGCAACTCGATTGGTGTTGTCGATGTCAATCAGTTTGATGTCAGCTTGGGATAATCGGGCCATTAGATTTGACACGATTGTTGAGCTCCGAAATGTCACGAAGCGAAAGCGGAATGATCAGATGGAAATTGATCTTCACGCTACAAAGGCAATCAGATACAGACTCGACCACTTCAGGAAATCGCTTAGGAGATTCCCCGGTTCCTTTCGATAAGGAATGTCTAGTGCTAGGATTATTTTTTGATTTTGCTTTCTTGGAACTTTTGTCGATAAGTTCATTGAGAAATCTTGTCGAGTGGACAGCAGGTTTCTTGTTATCTGACGCTCGACTCAATCAGACTCGACTAGAGGGTGCCTCTGTTTTAACCTAATAATCTTCACAAAGAAACTACCATGTTCGTCTGTTCTGTTTGTAAAAAACGCCTGAGCCTTTGATGTGGAGTACCCGACGAAGTTTTGTTCCGGCTTTGTATCCTGCTCGTAAAAGAAGAAAATTGACGCTTCTTCAAATTCTTCAATCCTTGTAAATGCTCCGACAATCCATTTTCCTTTTCCCGAGGGGAAGACAAATATCGGCAGAGGCGACTCCTCGAACATTATTTTGTAAGTGGCTACTTTCACGAGGCTCATCAGATCTTTGACCTGAAGAGAAAGAAATTTCGGACTCTTTCGTTTTCCAGCTTTGGAGCCTTCTTCGAAGATCTTTGGGAATCGCAGGACTTCGATTATCGGAGCATAAACCATCGAGGGGTTTACCGGCACATCCACAAGGCTAATCTCTTCTCCGGCAGAAATTGTTCGATAGCCAAGAAACTGCTTTGAACTCTCGGCCTTTGCGTAGTAGAATACAGGAGATCCAACGAAAAAGTCAAGCTGAGTTGAGATTCGAAAAGCATCGCCGTCCTTGCTAATGAAAGTTGGAAGCGGAGCACGTTCAAGCGCACAGGCGAGCCTCGCGAGGTCGTTAAGCGATTCCAATTCGATAAATGTCGCAGGTCTCAGACTTTTTTCAGGACCCTCAGTTATGGATTGAGCTCTTGGCAAACAAAAAACTCGCGTCTATTTAATTAGATAAGGTTTGCATATCCTGATCTCAGAAAATTCACTATAGATTTTTTTTGAGGGCGGCGAAAGTCTATGAGTACCAAACAAGAAAGAGGAATTTCCTCAGTTCGTGAGAGAATCAAGAGATCGCAGAATCGAACGATCCTCCAAGTTAATGACAGTCGACTAAGGGACCTGAACGAAATCTGGGAGACTTACTACGATACCGAGGAAGCCATCCTTATCTCAAAAATCATTTTCGGAGGGTTTGACAAGCCGGGCAAGATAAGAAAGCTAAATGCTCCAGCAAATTTCGACTTTTCCAGATTATCTGATCTCGAAATTAGGGCAAAGTTCGAAATCATTGGAAAAAACCTCTCGCTGGCTGAGAACAATATCATGAATAGATTGGGAAACGAGACGATAGAACATCTACGCATCGCTCGGGACGAACTCAAGATAATGCTTTTGAGCCCGGAGAAAGTTTCCAGAAAACTGCCAGGAACAAAACGCTCCAGGCGACGAGTTCGAAGGTAGATCTACTTCAGAAAAGCTACTCCTTCTTTGAAGAAGAAGCTTCTTTCTCCTTCTCTTCCTCGTCATCTTTTTCGAGTTTTTGCTTCACGAACGTTAGCGAACCATCTTCGCTGAGCAATCGAAACTGCTTTTTCAAATCTTTGGAGTGGAGAAACCTCTTGAGATAAGTCCTGACCTCCGGTGATGTAACATGAGACCTTGGCGACTTGTCATCAAATGTAATGACATCCCCATCCTTATCGCTCTTTACGGGAAGTTTAGACTCTATGAAAGCTACGACATCATCCTTCAAATCCGAATCCAATGACGAAACATCTATGCTTACCATTTCCTACTTTCCATTCTCCTTTCTATGATATCCTCAGCATCTGGGCCTGTCCCAATATAAACTACAGGTGTCCCCAATTCTGCTTCAATCTTATCAACGAACGCTTTCGCTGCGTGCGGGAGACGGTCATATTCTCTCAAATGACTTGATTCGGGAAATAACGAGTCCAGTTTAGTTATCCCGATCTGGGTAGCCGAATTCAGAACAACAGACTCTTTCGCGAGCTCAAAGTTAAACGGAGCAGCCCTTCGCAGTCTCCCGGTCACGCTCCCATACTCCTGCCAACCTCTCTTCACAGTCTCCTCGGGAGTTAATTCTCCTTCCAAAGCGCCAGAACCAACTCGTGTAAGGTACGACTTGAATACGACCAGGACATCGTCGACACGTTTTGGACCTATTCCGACATCGGAGCAGATCCCGGAGGCGCTGACATCCTTGCTTGTCACATACGGATAATCTCCATGGTACAGCGAGAGCAAAGTGCCTTGAGTTCCCTCTATTAGAACAAACTCTTTTCTGTCAAGAGCGGAGTTGACTTCCACGGAAACGTTCTCGACATAATCGTGGAGAATCGGCTCGTTCAATGCGATCTTGCCGGACCTC
>DATNHH010000250.1:0-7234 GCA_035605055.1 Nitrososphaerales archaeon | reverse complement strand
AACCCGGTGTACGTCCTCGTTGAAGCGTGCATGAATACAGTTATGTTGGCTCTTGCGGGCAAGGCAAGTATCAAAAAGACGTTCAGGAGAGTCTTACCTATTGTCCTCCCGGTGGTTCCTGGAGTGATAATTGGAAGCTACCTTCTCAGTCTAGTTGCACCGCTTTGGATCAGGTTTGTCGTTTATGCTGCAATCCTTCCTCTTATTCTGCTACAAGCCTCTGGTTTTCGAAAACCCATTAAGAAAGAATCCGCAGCGGGTGTCCCGCTCGGAGTTGGAATCGGTTTGCTGTATTCAATTACAACAATATCGGGGCCTCCAATCGCTCTTTTCTGGAATAACCAGGGAATGGCAAAGAACGAGTTCAAGGCGGCAATCGCTCAGGTAAGGATTGCAGAGTCTTATCTTACTTGCATATCCTACGCTATCCTTGGCTTATTCACAGCTACTACGTTCCAACTATTCACAGTTACATCTCTGCCGGTACTGCTCGGAATCCCACTCGGAATGCTTGTTGTGAGGAAGATCGCGATCGAGACTTTCAGGAGATTCACAATGGCGTTCGACGCTGGAGTAGTCAGCTTTGGGCTCGCGCAGGTTTTCATGGCACTGTTCGGGTTGACCACGTACGTGGCCTACTCATTTTGGGGACTGGTTCTTGCAATAGACGCACTCCTACTCTACAAATACATTAAGAATCGGCAAAAAATCCCCGAAGAACCAAGGGCGGTGCCTGTTCCCGCCTCTCAGCAGAAGAGGTAGAATCTTTGATTTACTAGATCGTGTTGGTTCTTTGAAAGAATAATTGAGAACGCCTTTAACTAACGTCATTTATGAATCTAACAAGAAATCAGGCACTCGCTTAGGGCGCGACCTTAGGGTTACCAGACTATCGTTGCTTAGTGGTCGTTATATCGCGACCTCTTGAGGGTAGCATCTTGTCAAGTCGGGACAGTAGTTCATCCAATTTTTCAATTCCTAGCCGTGTAAGATGCCAATTGTTCGCTTCGCTCACGTCCAGAGTTGTCGCTTCGTGACTAGCACCGCTCACCGCTGGCCGATCTTTTGCGACTAAACCTTCTTTCTCGAACCTTTGTAGCAATGGAACCAAAGTGCCGAAACTTAGTTCCATGCCTGCTACCTGTATGTAGATTTTCCTGATACGATAGCCAGTTACACCATAATTTTCTTTTATGACATAAAGAACGATAGCCTCCCGAAAAGTTGGTAATCGTACTGCAATGTGGCCCGAATCATCATCCGAGTCAACATCGAACATGATGAAAGATGGCCCCAGCTCAGATTTAACTTGTTGGCCTAACCTTCGCGAGTTGACGTAGGTAACTAATCTTATCTAGAAGCCGAAGAGAAGGTTAATCTTTCTTAATTCGCATCCGTATTCGGGGATCACGCTCATCGCAGAACGGCTTGCCATTGACGAAACTACGGTCACGTTTCGGATTTCGAGATGCTGTATTTATGAACCTGAGATATATCGGAATTAGAAGTTCTCTCATGGACCCAAACTTTGGTCTCATCAAAAACATTGCATGTGATAACTAGGTCATGAAATGTCCCCTGCAACACGAAGCCTCTGACGAAAGTTTTAGCGAAGGAAGAATTCTGGAGAGAATTGTTGTTTTAGTTTGCCCGAAGTGTGGAATAGTATTCGCACCAAAATCTGATCTTTCTTTAACTCTAGAAAATCCACTATCTAAGGCAAAACAGATACTGAAGTGGCCGTAGGTCTAGCACTGTGAATTCACGTTATGAAGTGACAGAAATCAGAATGTATGAGTGCAGTTGCGATGCCAGAGTCAGATATAATGAAAAAGAAATCAAGATTCATGCGAAATCGCACAAGAACGCCGGAGACAAAGTTGTCTTAGAACCTTTGACTGGATACTCATTTGAAACGTGACAAGATATTCCTAGGTATTGACTTTGATGACGACACTACTTTCCGAAAAATTCTGATACCAAATTTATACACAAATTCTTCAAGAAGATTCGGTGCGGAGTGGAGACAGAATTTACGACGAGATCCCAAAAGTTTGCATCTTACATGAAGTACATAGCTAACTATTGTCTGCCAACTTCGTAAGCAATTTTTCCAAAGAGTAAGAACATAATTATGGCACCCATCGGATAAATTGCTTCCATCGCAAACCAGTAATTAGGGACAAGAATCAGGTGAAGGTTCAGAGCCTTTGAAAAGTCGTCGAGACCATCCAGTCCGAGAAGTAAGAGATAGGATACGAGGATTATAGCTGCAAGAAACATTTGATAGCTGAGACTACTGGCCGTTTTCTTCGGTTCCTTCCTTCCGATGTTTCTGCAAACCAGACCGAAGAGCAAGAAAACTGCGATCGAAGCGAGAGGGTAGATGACTTCTACTGGATGCCACATGCTTGGTCCAAAAATCTGATCAAGGTTTCCGATTCCTAATGACAGGGGAGAGTTGTCGTTAAATCCATGAGGATGAGGAGTATTCCAAAAGCTAGTGAGAGGATCATAGGTTTGAGGTTCAATAGCTGAGATTCACGAAATTCCAAATACTGGAATTGCTAACTAGTTCTCCGACACTACTCAATCCTCTAGAAATTTGGAATAATCAATCTTAGGCTATGCCAATGTCAATCAAGTCATTCCTTCTCATGCTTACGCGCGAACCGCTTAAATCTGGATTTCAGATAGGATAGTCGCCTGATTTTTGCATAGAAGACTTATCTATCAAGTTTACCTCTCACGTCCGTTTATGATATGAAATTCAAACATGGAATAAGTTCGCTAATCGCAATTGTCGTGATTGTGGTGATTATTGGCGCGGCGGTGACAGGAGCTTACCTATTTTTGGGAACGAAGTCTGCAGCGACGACTACCACTAGCCAAACTACTACTTCTCTTGGAAGCTCTTCCGCAACTACGTCTTCGAGCTCACAGTCTTCTGAGTTGACATCATCGTCATCATCTACTTCGTCATCTTCAACACAATCAAGTTCATCCGCGTTATCGACCACCTCGACTTCAGCTTCTTCCTCAACTTCGCTAGCTTCTTCGACTTCTTCAACTTCTCAACCATCTACCAGTACGTCGAGTCAATCATCGTCAACGAGCCTGACATCCACCCTTTCGTCGAACTCTTCCGTTCTACCTTTTTCAATCGGAGATGCCACAACTGCGTTGGGTCTAAATTCTTCTACGACTGCTCCGATAAATCGGACTTCCTTTTTTTCAATAAATGATTCCCAAGTAGTTTCATGGGTCAACTTTACTAATGTCCCCTCGCCCTCACACAATGTGACGTTTGTGTGGTTTTCACCTCAGAAATCCATTTACTACAATCAATCTGTAATAATTCCTGATCCCGGTGCTGGAAGGATCTGGACTTCTTACATGGTCTACGACTTGATATTCGTGAGCGGTCATCAGGCGGCGCAGATGACTGGAACGTGGGAGGTAGACATATACTACAATGGAACAAAATTACTAACTCAAACTTTTACACTCAACGCAACCGTGCCAACTTCGCGCCTCACAATCAGCGATAGCGCGATCTCGGCAACATTAAACTCGACATCGAAGACACTAATCAACAGAAGCTTGTCAATTTCCGTCAACGACCCCTCGGTATATACTTGGGTGAATTTTACTTACGTGCCCTCACCGTCCCACAATGTGACATTCGTCTGGCTCACGCCGCAGAAGACACTGTATTTTAACACCTCGATAACAATTCCTGATCCTGGCGCGGGCAAGTTTTGGTACAGCTACAGTGTGTACGACGATATCTTCGTCCAGGGCCATCAGGCGGCGCAGATGACTGGAACGTGGGAGGTAGACATCTACGTCGACGGGACTCTGATATTGAGACAGCCTTTCACTATTCAATAGAATCTTCCCAGCAAGAATAAATGAAAACCTGATGATGCCATTCCACGGGGCTCTGTTGCAAGCTTGTTCGAGCTATTCTCCTTGCATGAAATGTGAAAGAAATCCAGACTATCCGTGATTGCTGCACGTTACTCTCCACAAAGGAGATGTCTGCCTTATTTGCCGCGATTCATTGAGCAGCAGATTTAGATTTAGATAATCACGTTCAAGACGGGAAAGGCATGACAGAAATTGTACTAAGGCCTGTAGGAGAGGTGCACACAAAGGCGACAATAGACGAAATAAGAAACAGAGCAGCTGGACTCGAATCGACTGTAGAGGTATATCCAGAGTTTGAAGCAGGATTGGAGGGACTGGAGGGATTCTCCCACATTTTCGTGCTGGGGTACTTTCACAGACTAAGGCCAGAGCAGGTCGGTCCACTTAGTGTGAAGCCAAGAGGACTCATCAGGTACGGCTTCAAGCTCGAGGAGCTTCCGACAGTGGGCGTCTTCGCGCTTGACTCCCCGACCCGCCCTAATCCTATTGGTCTATCGCTGGTTCCTCTCATAAAGAAGGAGGGAAACAAACTAACTGTCTCTGGGTTAGATTATTTTGATGGCACGCCAGTGCTTGATATTAAGCCATATCAGTCCAATTACCGTGTCGATGGCTATAAGCTTCCAGAGTGGTTAACGATATTGCTGGAAAAGGCTGGCCGTGTCTAGCTGCTCAGCAGATTTGTGTTTAGCCGAACTCGAAACCGCTTGTGTAAGCAAATTTATCTGACTTTCAAATCTAAGCTAAACGATCACAGGGGATCACGGACGAGGAAATAACAAACCAGATCGGAAAATCAGGTATTCACCTAACCACTGCAAAATGTTTTCACTAAGCTTCCATACGGGCGTTTCCCTTTTCGAAAAGTTCAGAGAAGAACGAATATCCTTTCTTTTCATAAATCCGGCGAATCAGATCCCTTTCAGTGATCACTCCGACCAGCCCTCGGCTGTCGACAACGGCAAACCCTCCAGTCCCAAGCTCCCGCATCAAATACGCAGCATTTCCACAGTCTTCCTTTGGATCTATCAATGGCATAGGCGATTGCATGACAGTTTTTACTGGTTGTTTTATGGCCTGGCCCATATCCAGCATATCATACGAAATTATGCTCTCGAGATAACGAAGAATCATCTTGTTCGTAACCATGCCCCTGACTGACATCCCACCTACTCCGTTTTTCGGTGAGCTCACAACGGGGAGTCTTCTCACTTTCTCCTTGCGCATTAGAGTCATAGCAGAAAGAATTGAATCCCGATCATCCGCGGTTGCAACTCGATCAGTCATGCAATCCTCGATTCGTACTCCAAATGGACTATAGGCAGCCAAGATTGAAACAATGTCTCTCAATGTAACAATTCCCACAAGTTTTCCATCTGACTCTTTTTCTTGGATAGATGGATTAGGTGCCTCTTTTGTCATAGTTTCGTCGCGTGTTCCATGGAGTTCTCCATCTTCGACGATCAAAAGCGAACCGATATTCTTTTGCCCGATGACTCTTATCGCATCTAGGATAGTGTGGCTTGGTCTAATCGTAATTGGACTGTCGTTCGCTATTGCTGACATTCGTGTATTCAGCGAAGACATTAAGCTAATGCCCCGTTCCTCACAATCCGCAAAAGTATCGATCAAGTCACCCGCGGAAACAATACCAGTCAGTACTCCATCGCTCACCACCGGAAGGTGCCTGAATCCTCTGTGTGTCATTATTCTTAGGGCAGTCCGAATCGTATCCTTCGAATCGACTACGCTCGTATATCTTGTGAGCAGATGCCACCAATCTCTGAACGTCAACGTTTCAACTTGACGCAGTGAATCCAAATTGCGGTTATCGGAAGTATTTTCCTTCATATTGCAATCACATCTCTACACGATTGTACGCTAGCTTGCTCTTACGAGTTTCTCTCATCACAAATTTACTCCGAGATTTTTTTGCCAGTCGAGTGACTGAAGTCGAATTGGATCGGATCGTCTCATCACATATTACTAAAAGAACAAATCTAGACTTAGGTGGCCACAAGTTCACTGCTTGACGGTTCTGGCTTTTTGGCTTCCTGTTCCTCTGGCTCTTCTTCCGGAGTCCCTATACTTGCGAGTCGGTTTAGTCCGAAAACAACTGGTAGCGAAATCGCAAACCAGAACAGATAATCGTCCAGAGCATTTGACAGGCTTGCCTTGAGCGGTGTCACGTTGGAACTAGTAGGACACACTGACGTGGAGTGAGTCAAGGGCGGACTCGTAGAAGACCTGCTCATATAGTACAGAAAGGGCATGGGAAAACCGTACTGCGTTCCAGACGAGCATGGTTCTCCATTCCAGTAGACGGTAATACTGCCAGAGAAGGAGAAGGAAACGAGCAATAGAATAACTGCCAGCCCCAATGCGAAAAGTGGTACTCTCAGATATCCATTCACTTCTAACTTCAACCCCTAAAGGAGCTTGAAGAACACCCTGCAATTTATCTTGAGGACACGATCATCAACTCTGATAATCGTCCTCTCGGTGAAGAGTGAGACACTACCAGAGAGATAGTCTCAAAGATCGAAGAGCTAAGGAAGAGTGGTATTAAAGAATACTCTCTGTGGATTCCTCCTCCAACGCTTGTTGAAAAAGAGGAGTTCGAGACTTTTGCGTCAGAGGTTGTATCTCTCTTTCGATAATAATTTACCTTCAGATCATTTTCTGAACTCAATGGTACTGGGATTTGACAATCGCACATTATTCCCTGGATCCCCTTGGCGAAGAATATACATACAAAGCAAATCAATCGAAGATGAGGATTCGAGGTGAAATTGATTGGCTAAATCCGATGAGCACAAACTTGACTATGCCATAAAATACCTCAAGCAGGAGCGCAGTCGTATAGCAACTGAACGTGACGTCTCGAACAGCAACAAGGACTACGACCTGGCAAAGGATATGGAATGGATAGTCAACGGTCTAGACGCTGCGATCAAATTACTGGAAGAGAAACGGGCCGCATCCTAGGCTGAACTCTGCAAGAGAGAGCGCGATTCTGAAGCACTCGAAAAGCTGAAAAAAGAACGAGAGAACGAGCGAAAAGAAACCTCAGAGATCTTGAAAAGCGCACTTGAACTAATAGCAAAACTCGAAAAGTCCGAGAGCTGGAAGGAAAACAGGTAGCTTCTAATTTTTCTTATCGGCTTTCACTAATTCGAAAAGTGCCAACTTCGATCGCGCGAGTCGAATGCAAAATACTAGATCGACACACTCTAGTGCACTCTTCTCAAGGGAAGTAGGTTCTTTCAATTCTCGTTAAGTGTGTGTAATTCTATAGAAT
>DATNHH010000249.1:0-2503 GCA_035605055.1 Nitrososphaerales archaeon | reverse complement strand
GAAAAAGGTCGAGACTCTCAAATCAGTGCAAGATCTGGCTTCGAAATATGACACAATCATAGTCACAAAGTTGTTCAAAGTCCGCGCGGGCCAGTTGATGCAGCTCAGGAAGAATTATAGAAATGATCTGGTAATGGTCATTGCCAAAAACAAGATCGCTTCTCTTGCCCTCAAGAATGCGGGGATTAAGAATTATGATCAATTCGCCCCTATGCTTGATGGTCAGAATGCTCTAATTTTTACTAACATGAATCCATTCAAGCTTTATCTTTCCCTGGAAAAAGGGAAGGTTAACCTTCCAGCCCGTGCTGGAGATGTCGCGTCCGATGAAATTATCGTTCCAGCGGGCAATACAGGCATTCCTCCGGGTCCCGTTTTGTCCGAGTTCAAGGAGGCGAATGTTGCGACCCGAATCGAATCTGGAAGCATCTATGTGTCCAAAGACTCTGTCGTCGCCCGTCCAGGAGATGTAATTTCTCCGAAACTTGCGGGTCTGTTAGCTCGTCTGAATCTGAAACCGATCAAGGCAGGTCTTTCAATATTCATGGCTTCTTCGGGGGGATTATTGTTACTTCAAAAGGACATTACCATTGATCTGAATCAGTATAGATCGGATCTTGTTAGAGCGGCTGCCGAAGCGATGTCCCTGGCCTTGGAAGCGGCGTATGCTACGCCTGAAACTCTTCCGGCGCTCATATCGAAAGCTTCTAGGAATGCTCTGGAATTAGCCAAAGAATCTGGATTCGTTACTGCGGAGAACGCGGAATCTGTCCTCGGCTTTGCGGAGTCGCAAGCCAAGGTACTCCTCGCGATCGCTAAACAAAAGGGATTCACCGAAAGCAGTTAATCGCAAAATCGTAATTCCTGTGTTGGGAAAAATATGGAGCAACCCACTTGATGCTCTAATATTATTAGGAAGCTTTGCGAATTCTGGCGTAGCGATAAGTAATTCGGACTCTGAGATACAGAGATCCTTTACGTGAGAGCATATGTTCAGCAATAAATTCAACGCGTTTTCGTATGCTCTTAGGACATCGCCAGTCTACGTTGCAGTTTTCTTGATGCGCTTCTCGTTCGCATTTACCGTCGTAGCGATACAGTACATAGTTCCAATCCCATATGAAAGGGGAGTAATATCTGCAGCGTATCCCATAATGGAAATGCTAACGGGTCTTTTCTTCGGTCTACTAGCCGATAGAGTAGGTAGGAAATGGCTTATTGTCGGCGCCTTGTCTTTCTCGTCTGCGATAACTCTCTCTTTCACCTTCACCAGATCCTTTGTACTGCTAGTACTTATCCATGCATTGCAGGGCATCTGCGCCGCTGCGATAATTACGTGCACTCTTGCTGCCCTGACGGATATTGCCAAAACGGAAACAAGAGGAAGGGAAATGGGGTTGTATGATTTCTGCACAATTGGTGGTTACGGTCTGGGCTTTGTTTTTAGTCTGATCATAATTGGAGGGGATGCGGCCAAAGCCCTCATTCCATTTTACGTGGGAGCAGTAATCGCTCTCATCGGAGCGATATTCTCAGCCTTGTTTCTGAAGGATGAAAGTAGATTCTTTCACAACAAATTTTCTGTTCGGACTTTAGTGGGTGAGATTTTCTCCAATCCAAAATCTTTGACTTTGATAGCCACATGGTTTGTTCTTACGATAATCATTGGAGTGGGTCTAACCTACACGAGGGAACTTTTCTCGACGCTGATTTCGCTTAAGAGCTTTGGATTGTTAGGAAAGGGTGGAGCTTTGTTGGGTCAGCCTACTAAGATAGGTCTGTTGGTAGCGGTCCTGCTGGTATTTGGAGTCCTTCTTCTGGGATTCAGTCAGACCACTCTCGGAGGTCTCTCAGACAAATTTGGAAGATCCAGGCTTGTGTTCTTGGGCCAGGTTTCGATCCTTGGATTGTTGGTAATTTTGGTACTTCTGTTTCAATTTGATTTGAACAGATATGTCGCGATTCCATTTATCGTGTTGTTTGGCACGGGACTACTCGCGTTCACCCCTGCTGGACTTGCCGAACTGGCAGACATTGCACCCTCCTCGGGTAGAGGTTCAACTATGGGAGTGTACTCCTTCACTGTTGGTGCTGGAACTGTTTTTGCGCCCCTGGCGGGTGGGTACTTTATTTCAAAATATGGTGCAGCCACAGGATTCTCGATCCTTTTTTCAATAGGGATTCTTATCATGGTGGTAGTTGTGGTTCGAAGGATTTCGGAGAACTGACGTTCCAAAAAATGTCTTTCACGAGTGCTCGCAGAAACTGGGCAAACTCCGCATCATCGAAATCTATCACAGAATACATTTCCTCTTTCAAAGCAATTTTGACGGCCAGCAAGTGATAGCATTCGGGAATCCTTTCGCTCAGAACTCTAAAATAAAAATCGCTGCACGAACAGTACATTTTGTCTTGCGACCCCAAATCAAAATCGACTAGGAAGTCGCACTCTCTGCCTACCACCGTCCAAAGCTTTCTGCCACTCGGGAGAAATCGATGGAGC